>JAQWRY010000073.1 GCA_029243485.1 Candidatus Binatia bacterium
TCCATTGGGGCGACCGGTGGAGCGACGGGCCTCTTCGAGCACGCAAGTGATCGCCTTGCCGCGCGTCGGTGGCCTCCAGCATCGGTACGCGTGGGCGGAGGCGGCGTGATCGTGTCGCGGACGGGTTCTGAGAACGCACAGGGAGCAATGAGGCAAGCCCGGGAACGGCTCAATCAGCTCTTCGGGGTCGACACGGCGGCGCCGCCCGCAGTTCCTCAAGCTGGTAGACCGTGAGAAACTTGTCCTGGAAATGAGGCCGCGGCCGCAGGCGCTTCGCGAACGGACTCGTCGGCGACAGGCGGTCGTGGTGCACGACGACGAAACGGAAACCGTCGAGCGCGAGCCCGTCGAGCGCCGCGGCCGTTTTGGCGAGAGAGGCCGCGCCGCATGGGGGGTGTACGCCACGCTTCCAATGCGAGAGCAGGTAGTTCGCATCGACGTACCGATACGCATTCGCCGGCATTCGTCCGGAGATCCCCTCGGCGATCGGTCTCCCGTGGATCGACTGGAGGTACATGTACCGCTTCGATGGCTCCCGTCCCATCGGGAGATCGATCAGGGCGCCGCCGTTTGGTTCCGCCCGGAGCGTTTGGTGGAAGGGGCTCGCCTCGAGCAGGGCTCCTCGGTAGGGCCCGTTCGAATACTCGAAGAGTAGGAGGGCGCAGCCCGCGGTCGCGAGGACCGCTACGGTGCGCCGTGAACGGTCTCGCAGGAAACGGTCCAGCCCCAACGCGGCGCAGACGGCAAGTGGTAGCAGGGCACCGAGCATGAAGTAGTCGGGGCGTCCGACGGCTCGAATGGGCGGCAGCCAGGCGACGAAGGCTCCTGGTAGAGGGATCGAGTCGTAGACGTGCCCGTTCAGTCGGAGGACCGGGCCGAGGCTGAGCAACACGAAGCCGACCCCAATCGAGAACCACAGCACGACCCGGGCTCGAGCTGTCGACCGAGCGAGCGCGAAGAGGGTGAGAAGGAGGGGAAGGGCCCCAAGGTACGCCGGCCACTTCCTGTTCATGCCGAACGCCGCTGTGACCTTCGCCACAAGGGGTCCGAACACGGGATGGAAACGCGGGGGCGTAACGAGCGATAGGAGGTCGGTTTGCCGGCTGTCGGCGCGGTACTTCGACTCGATCGCGAACGAGAGCCCGTCGCCGTCGAAGAAGATCGGCGTGAGACGGATAGCGAGAGTCACCGCGCAGACCACTCCGAACGCAAGGGCAACGCGCCAAAAGCCCGCGGTACACCATCGCTGTCTGGTCAGCGCGCCGTGCAACGCGAGCGGCCCTACCGTCAAGATCGTAAAGACCATGATGTACAGGCTGGTGAAGGTTGCGAGGCTCAGCATCAGCGACGCCGCGACGGCGCGCCCTACGCTCGCGCGTTCGATTGCCTGGATCGTCAGCAGGGCGGTGAGCGGGATCGGAAACAGGTGCGCCAGGTCGGGATGCCCGCCGGACTGCGTGAGTGCATACGGCGCGAACCCGTAAACCAATCCACCGAAGATCGCCCCGGCGCGCTGATCGACCATCGTTCGAATCAGGAGGTACGCGCCGTAGGCGTTGCCGAAGACGGCGACGAGGATGCTTAGATTGTAGGCGACCACGCGGTCGACGACCGTGCCCAGCGTCGCCGAAGCCGAAGCGACGGTCCAGCTGATGCTGTGATACGACAGGTCGAGTCCGATCGGGTGGAAGAGCAGGTCGGAGCGCGTGAAGGACAACTCGGGGAAGGCGTGCGTCGCGACCCACCAATTGTCCCAGAGCTTGGCGTAGGTGTCGTCGTCGTGGCTAGCGAGCCACAAGCCGTCCAGGTTTGCGACGATGGGCCAGGTCATCACCGCGGTTGCGACTGCGAACAGGGCGAGCGGGCCGGAGTCACGCCGCAACCACTCGAACCACGCTCGGCCCAGAGCGCCGATCGTTCGCCGGGTCTCCGTCCCGCTCGCTGTGGGTTCCCGTTGGCTCGGCACGGGAGGACCCTACAAGGCCGCGAGCGGAGTGCCCAACGTTTCAGACCATGCCCGCGCGTATCGCGCACGATGCACGCGGCAGCGGGGGACACGACGCTTCGGTAACGGACCGCTTGGTCCCTCTGTCGAAGCTCTCGTCCTCAGAAGGCGTAGCCCAGCGCCCGCAGCCTCTCGGCGAGCGCCTCGTCGACCTTGCCGGCGTCGAGTGCCTCTCCCGGCTGCACGTACCAGATCCGCAGATGGGTCTCGCCGGCGTCGGCGACGCACGCGATGGCCTCGCCCGACTCCACGGTTGCCTCCGCGAACAACGATTCCAGGGGAGGGATCGGCCCGCGCCGAAGCGTGCTGCTGTTGCCGAGGGCGTAGGGGAGACTTCCGGACGCCGACCGGATCCACGAGCCGCCCTGGCTCAGCCCCGCGGCGTCGATCAGCAGCTCGTCCTCGTCATTGAAGTACGCGCCTTCCTTCCCCTGTCGGTCGAGCCGCGAGCGGTAAGTCGGCTCGAGTCCGAGGTCGACGTGCAGCTCACCCGCGCGTTCGCTCAGTGCGTCGCCGGCTTCGAGAGCGCGCGGCTGCACCGCTTCGGGCCGTACAGAAAGAACGAGGTTCACATCCGAAGGGCCCTCGTGCCCGCACACCCGGACGTGCAGATCCTCCTCACTCGCAACTGTCGCCGAGTCGAGCAACGTTCGTAGCTCCGTGGCCTTCTCCCGATCGGTCTCGACCCGATTCTGGAGCTCGCCTGGATCTTCGCCCAGGTGAAAGAGCATCTCCCGGTTTTCGAGCTCGTCGCGGATCAGCTTCCAAGGCCCGTCGACGACGGCGGCCAGCCGTTTGCCGTCGACGCGCAACGTCGCTACGTGCGGCCTCCGCCCGAGGCTCGGGGTGTTCTCCACGGCAAGAACGTCCGTCGGCTTCAGGTCTTCGGGAAGGGGGAGATCCAACGCGTTCAGCACT
Source organism: Candidatus Binatia bacterium (assembly GCA_029243485.1). Taxonomy (NCBI): domain Bacteria; phylum Candidatus Binatota; class Binatia (SeqCode); species Binatia bacterium. The sequence continues at coordinate 2,924 of JAQWRY010000073.1, forward strand.
GTCGCCGGAAAGTCCGCCAGCGCCACGTAGTCGTCGATCCGCGTACCGGCCAGCGCGTTGCCCGGAAGCTTGAGCCACGCAGGTACGTGGAGCATCTCCTCGTAGAGAGTCTTCCCATGACGCACGCCACCGTGTTCGCCAAACTCCTCGCCGTGGTCGGAGACAACGAGGATCAACGCATCGTCGTACAGCCCGCGGGTGTCCAAGAAGCGGAAGAAGCGGCCGAGCTCGCGGTTTACGTCGAAGATCTCGCCCACATAGGCCAGATACCGTCGGCGCTTCGCTCGCTTTGCCGGGAGAATGTCCACCGCGGCCTTGGCGGCTGCGCGGCCCCATTTTCCCGGACGATACGGCACGTGGGGGTCGATGACGTGGATGTAGTGGAACGCGGCGTGGCCCTCGTTTCCTTCCACCGCGTCCTGGACCTGCAGGAAGACCGTTCTTCCGTCGGGCTTTGCCCGATTCCACTCCCCGGTCCCGAGATCCTTAAAGACGTCGAAGCCGCGCGCGAATCCCCAGACCGGAAGAACGTTGGGATTCGTCGTCCAGCCCATTGTCACGTAGTGACTGTCCTGGAAGACCTCCGGCAGTGTGACGAGTTCGGTGCCCAGGATGTCGTAGCGCCCGAAGACCCGGTGGCGCATGGGCGAGACTCCCGTGAGAAGGCTCGCGACCGAGGGGCGTGTCCATGACGTCGGTGCGCGCGCGCGTTCGAATGTAATTCCGTCTCGTTGTAGGCGGCCGACCCCGTCTCGGAGCTTGCCTTCCGCCGAGAAGGTCCGAACCTCTCTGATGCGCGTGGTGTCCACGACGATCACGAAGACCAAAGGGAGACCCTGCGGGGCCTCGCTGCCGATGAGAAGGGGCGAGGAGATGCACACCGTGTCGTCCTCACGGACCGAGGACCAGTCGACGTCGAGGACCGCGTCACGGTAGAGCCCTTCGAGGGGCAGCTCGCAGGCGTGCCACTGGTTAGCCGCCGTCGGCTCACCGAGATCGACGGCGCAGCGGCGCTCCGACTGCGCCAGGAACCGTCGACCATCGCGCAGCCTGAGCTCGACGCTACCGGAATCCATCGGACGCGTGGACGAGACGCTCACGTCGACGTGTAACGTGCCGCGCGCAAGGTCCCCGAGTTCCACGTCGCCCGGCTTTTCGAGGCAGAATCCGAGCCGCGTGGTACCGGCCACGTCTACCGGGGCGAGCTCGACGTCGGGCGAGCCCTCGAGCGGACGTTCAAGACCCGCGTCCGGAGTCGAGCAGGCGAGCGCGGCGATCGCGAACCAGACGAGTCCGGCCCACGAGCGTGTCGCACCGGTGAACGAGGAGGCCGGCATGAGCGATAAGCCCCAATCCATAGCAGCCCGGAACCCGGCCGACAGCGGCGAGCGCGGTCGGCCCAGGTTCAGCCGGCTCTGTGGATGCGCCGCGCGATGAAGAGGTTGCCGGGCGCGACCACCTCCTACCTCGACCTCGAGACCGGTGTGGCGGAAGTTGGCGAAGGCGCCGCCGATCGCGGCGTCTGCCACGCTGAACGCGTCACCGACCAGGTACTCGTGGTCTCCGATGGTTTCGTCGAGTTAGGCGAACATTTCGGGGAGGTTCGCGAGAGCCTTCGCGACCGAGCACTCCTGCTTTCCGACCTGACTCCACGTCACGGCTCTGCGCTCCGCGTGGTGTGGCTAGACGAGGGTCAGTAAGTCGTGTGCGCCCTGGAGCCGCTCCTTGATCGGGATGCCCACCGGGCAGGAGCCGAGGCACGGGGCGGGGCAGGTCGCACAGAGCGACGCATTCTTGTCGAGCTTCGCGTAGGCTTCGAGGCCGACGCGCTCCGCGCGGTAATCCTCGAAGTACATCCGGTGACGGAGGATGTCGTTGATCGCGAGTTCCTCGGGGCAGGAGTCGAGACAGTCGCCGCAGTGCGGGGTGCAGTAGCTGCCGAGGATCTGCTGGTCGTACCGCTCGAGCCGCGCGACGTCGGTGCCGCCTGCCTTCTTGCCCGAGGCGTAGAGGTACTCGTCGACGTGTTGCATGTCCGAGAACGAGATCACCGCACACGACACGTTCGGGTTAGAGTGCACCCATTTGAGAGCCGACTGCGCGTAGGAACTCGCGTCGTCCCGGAAGCCCTCGAGCCCGTGGTGCTTTGCGCCCTTCAGCGTCTTCATTGCAACGACGCCCATGTCCTGCTCGTTGCGCGCCTTCTCGATGAGTGTGCCGAGTTCCGACCAGATCCCGTGGTGGTAGGCGACCATCATGACGTCGAACTTGCCGGATTCGATGGCAGTCGTGGCGACCTCGGGTAGACGGGGCGTGTGGCTCGAGAAGCCGAGGAAGCGGGCCTTGCCTTCGTCGCGAAGCTGCTCGAACGCGGTGTGCATGTTCGGATCCATCAACCGATCGACCTCGTCGCACGAGTGGACGTGAACCAGGTCGACGTAGTCGGTGCCGAGCCGCCCGAGGCTCTCGTCGATCACCTCTTTGTAGCGCTCGACGGGCGATCCTGCGGGAAGGTGGCCGATGGGGGTGCAGAACTTCGTGGCGAGGAAGACGCTGTCGCGTGGCACGCCTTGGAGCGCGCGACCGACAGCCGCTTCACTTCCGGCCCCGGCGTAGTCTGGCGCGGTGTCGATATAGTTGATGCCTCGCTCGAGAGCGAGCTGGACGATCTTGGTACCGGATTCGCCGCGGAGCGACCCCGTTCCGAGAACGGTGTCCGAGACCGGCCACTCGGTGCGTCCGAGTCGGCCGTAGGCGGCTACCCGGCTGCCTTTCCACTCGTCTTCCCAGACGGGGTGCGTCTTCACAACGTCGCCGCCGAAGACTTCGGTCACGGGTCGGTTCCAGCCGGGCTTCCCGGTGCCGAGACCGAAGAGCGCTCGGCCGAGCATGCCCGTGCCGCCCGCGATCAGTGCGGTCGCGGCGGTCGCGGAGCTCGCGAGGAACCAGCGTCGGTCGGACCGCTCTCCCTCGACACCCTCATTCTCCCGGTTCTGCGCGCGGATGGTTCCGCGCACGACGAAGAAGGTCGCGATCGCCATGGTGAGCACGAGCGCAAGGGCGAGGATCAATCCGCCGGCGGCCTTGTCGATCTTCGGCGAGACACTCGTCGCGACCGACTGGAGCGCGTCTCCGGCCGGGAAGTGGGACGAGTCGAGCCCGATCAACGAGTCGTACAGCAGGCTTCCCGAAACAGTGAGACCGACGAGGCCGCTGATCGCGATCGCGGAGAGAATGATGGTCCTGGTTCGCATGTAATCGCCCCTTCGTTTCGGTCGCCGCAGGTGCACGGGTCGCTCCAGAGCGACTATACGAAAACGGGCTGCGAGTACAAAAACCAGACTGACGGTGCGGAGCTCACGACCTGCCCGGTGAACGTCTCCAGAGGGGGCCGTCCGAGGGCCTCGCTGCAGGCGTTGTGGAAGTGATGCAGGCCGGGTTGGTTTCGCCCAAACACGATACCGTCGAGGGTTTCCCGGGGCCGGGTAGATGCGGATCAGCGACGCGCTGTTTTCGCCGACGTTGAATTGCACGTTCGGGAACTGGAAGTAGATCACGTTTGCGGACCCGGCGAGACTCCACTCGCTCTTGGGCTTGGTACAGATGGCATCGATGCCCTGGAAGGCAAACGCGAAGCGTGGTTGGGGCCGAACTCTTCGTGCGAAAGTGCGTCGCCGAGGAGTGCGTCCACGTCGGGGGCGCCCTCCGGTCTCGGGTGGACCCACAGTTGGTCGCATTTCTCGACGGGCCATTACATCACGGGCGATTTATCGATCGCGATCGGCGTTTGGGCGCGGCCCGCGCCGCAGGAGAGGAGGGTCTGTGGCGCGGGCCGCGACGTGGCGTGCTGAGGGACACGCCTGGGTGTCGATTGGGTGCCTAAAAGTGACGGCGATCGGGTACGTGACTTACGAACGTTCGGTTGGTTTTTTTGGAAGTCGCACGCCGGCAACGCGCGAACCCTGCGTTGCGGGCGCCTCGTTCGATGGGTCCTCGAGTCCCGTGCGCGGGGGGCAGTCGGGACAGCCTTGGACGACCTCGAGGCCCTGCTTCCCGTTGAGCCAACGGAACCGCATCTCCCCGCTGCAGCTGTCTTGGTCGAACGCGACACCGTCGGCCTTTGCGGGCGGGAACTCCCAATCGAGAGTGATCGGCGTCGAGTCGGGTGGGCTGATGGTGTCGTCGATGCAATCGCGGAAGCCGGGCAGGTACGTCGCGGCATCATCGAAGGTAGCGCGGGGCGAACCCTTGAGACCGACGGATACGATGCCGACTTGTTCGAACCCGTCGTCGGGACGCGGCGATCCGGACTACCGCGGTGTCTCGACGTTCGGGAGGCTTCTCGCTGAGAGCTTGGAGGATGAGGCTCCGGGGCCCCTCATCCTGGTCACGGCGAGTTGAAGTGCATGTCTATGCTCCGCAAGATCGGCGCCGGGTGGGGAGGACCATCTCGCGATTGCGAACCTGCTCGGGGAGTCGAAGCTCTCCCGGTGGAACGGGGAGGGCGCGTGAGGCCACGAGCTCCTCTTCCTGCCGGATGACGATGGGGACTTCTTGGTCCGAGTGAACTTGGTGACGGGCACGCGCGATGCGCCGATTGTCGAGTTGGCGTCGCAGATCTACCGTGGTCGCGGCGGTACGTTCGAGGTCGTCGAGGAGTTCCCGACGTTCGGAGGAACCAAAGCGTCGGCCTTCGAGGCGGCAGGCGTGCAGTTGCTCTCGGTCGCCAACAGCCTTTCGCCATAGGCCGGTTTCCGGACGGATACAGTGATCTACCGCTTCGACCGCTGACGTTTGTCGTCGCGGCTACGATTCCGGCCCGCTGCCGCGAACCGTCGTCGTCGAACGGCCGTCCTCCACGACGCAGGTGGTCGACTCCGTCTGTGACTGGGTGGGGTAGTAGAAGGCGAACAGGTTGCAGTGCTCGTTCTCGTCGGTGAACGGGCCGAACTCGTAGTCCCGGTCGCTGCGGTTGTCGTAGGTGCAGGTCCACCGAAGGCTCTCGTCGGTCTCGAATGTGGGCAAGGACATCGGAGAGTAGATCCGGAACTCCGGATCTTCATATCCCTCGTACTCGTACAAGGGCGGGCTGGCCGGGGCTCCGCCGTGCAGGCGCTCGGTCAGGAAGTGGCGTCCCCGGTAGTGGTAGTGCCCGGTCATGGCCATGATGTTGATCGGCTCCGGGAACGTGCACTCTCCGCTGCGCCTGGAGATCGAGTTCGCCGGGACGAGGACATCACGGTCCTGACCGAAGATGGACCCGGCGTGCGCTATTACTCTGTCTTCGGGCACGGTGTGCAAATTGACGAGCACGCGGGGCTTACCCAAGGTCTCGAGTCCGCCCACGTTTACGAAGTGTGTTTGCAGCAGAAGCTGCTCGCCTGCACGGAAGTGAAAGGCGACCCCTTCCGGGAGCTGCCAGTCGGTGCGCGCGAGCTGTGCGGCCGCGACGAGTTCCCACTGGTTGAAGTCGAGCGTGTAGTCGCAGTCGAACGATTCGTCGCGGAGATCGAGACCGGCGTCGAACGGGCGGTAGAGATGGATGTGGTGACTGCCGCCCGAAACTGCGACCTCGAACCGGTTCACCTCGAGGGAGACGTCGCTGTCGAGCTTGAACGTGTGGCACCGAGTCTCTTCGCTTCCGAGGGGGAGTGGGCGCGACGTGACGTCGAGCTGCACCCCGGTGCTCGGGGGTTCGAGCTCCTGTACTCCGTCGTCGGTTTCGGTCCCGAGGGCTCGGCCGTCGTCGCCGGCGACGCGGCCGGTGCGCGGAGCGCCGGCGAGGATCCACGCGCGGACCACCTGGGCTGTGTACTCGTCCAGCGGCGGCCCGCCGTAGGGCATGGCGACGCCGAGGTCGGGCGGTAGCTCGTCTTCGATCTTGTGGCACAGGAGGCTGCTCTCGGGGTCGCCGGGCAGGACGCGGCGCATCCCGGCGTCAGCTGCTGCGGGGTAGGACGGGGTGACGTCGACGAGCTGTTCGTACGAGAGCCCGGGCTCCAGGATCAGGTCGGCCGCGCGGCCTTCGGAGCTGTGGCAAGACTCGGAAGCGCAGCTGGCCGAGAAGACCTCCTCTTGAAGTCGGTCGAACGTGGACGACTCGGCCGGAGGCGGTTCGGGTACGGGCGCATTCGTCGCCGGCTCGCCGTTTCCGCCGCCGCACGCCAACAGGAGCGTGGCTGCCGTGGCGAACCCGATCCGGGCTGCGGTGCGCGTCTGTAAGATTTGATCCTTCATGTCCTCTGGCCATATTACCTGGGCCGGATCGACTGTGGAACCAGGATTGGAAGCCCCGTTCTCACCGAGCTCTGCACTGTCCGTGGTGGCTTCCATGGGGAGACGTATGCGCGGCGTGTTTTCTTCGAAGAAGCTTCGGGATACTCTCGCGCGAGCAGGAGGAAAGATGACGGCGAAGTCAGGACGGGACGACGACACCAAGCTCACGCGCCGAGCTCTGCTCACCTCGACCGGTGCGATCGCCGCGGGGGTAGCCGTGGCCGGCTGCGAGTACAAGACCCAGTTCTATCTCCTGAGCGACGCTCCGGAGTCAGAGGCGACGAATGCGAGCTGGCAGGGATCGTCGGTGGTAGCGCGTCGGCCTCTTGGGCGGACCGGCTTCGACATGTCGGACATCTCGTTCGGTACGTCGAAGCTGCAGGACCCGGCCGTCGCTCGTCGCGCCATCGAGCGTGGGATCAACTACTTCGATACTTCACCGGACTACTCGGATGCTGCGTCCGAGCGCGCCCTCGGCGAAGGGATCAAGGGAATCCCGCGCGACCAGCTCTTCATCGCGTCGAAGTTCTGCAGTCCCGACGGCCATCTGGACGACGACACCCCGGTGCCCGAGGTGATAGCCGCCGTCGAGGGGAGTTTGAAGCGGCTCCAGGTGGATCATCTAGACCTCGTGCACGTGCACGCCGTGAACTCCGTCGACCGCCTCATGGCTCCCAATCTCCACGAGGCCTTCGACCGCCTGAAGGAGCAGGGGAAGGTGCGGTTCCTCGGAGTGTCGAGTCATACGCCGCGCCTCGAAGAGGTCATGCGCCACGCCGTCGACAGCGATCGGTTTGACGTGATCATGGTCGCGTACAATTTCAAGAACTGGCCGAAGCTCCACGACATCTTCCATGATGCGCACGAGAAGGGCATCGGCGTCGTTGCGATGAAGACGCTGAAGGGTGCCTATCATTCGCAGCTGGCGGACTTCACCGCGACCGACCGCGAGTCCTTCTCGCAGGCGGCCTTCAAGTGGGTCCTCGCGAACCCGGACGTGAGCGGACTCGTCATATCGATCGCCCACTTTCCGCAGATCGACGAATACCTCTACGCCTCGGGCAAAGCCCCGACGAAGCAGGATGTCGCGTTGCTCGAGAAGTACGACGAGTCGATCGCGAAGGTCTACTGTCGGCCGGGGTGCGGAGAATGTCTCGAGAGCTGCCCGGCGGACGTCCCCGTCGATGATCTCCTACGGTACCGCATGTACGCCGAAAGCTACGGGCAGGAACGCGATGCGATGCGTGCGTACGCGAAGGTCGACCCGGACCGAACCGCGGCGAACTGCGCCACGTGCCCCGCGCCGTGCGAGCCCGCGTGCCCGTTCGAGATCCCCATTCGAGAGCGCCTCGTGGAGACGCACCGGCTTCTGCGCTGGGCCTGAGGCTGCGCTCAGCCCGCCTTGGTGCTCTTCATGAAGCCGGCGATGGTCTGAGCGAGTTCTTCGCCGCGGCCCTCTTGCAGGAAGTGGCCGCCGCCCTGGATCGTCGTGTGGGGTTGCCCCTTGGCGCCGGGCACACGTTCTAGGAAGGGCGCGTCTCGGCCCGCCGTCACCGGGTCGTTGCTCGAGAACGCGCACAGGAACGGCTTCTCCCACTTGGCGAACACCTCCCACGCCTTCAGGTTCGCGGGCAGCGACACGTCGTCGGGGAGCGTCGGCACCTGGCTCGGCATCGCCCGCGGACCCATCTTGTACGCGGGGTCGGGGAACGGCGCGTCGTAGGCGGCGATCTCCTCTCCCGACAGTTGCCGGCCGTCCGTCGTGCCACCGATCAACATGCCGATGGGCAGATCTTCGTTGTCCCAGCAGAAGCGCTGCCAGTAGACGAACTTCTGCTCGGGCGGCTTGTCTCCGCCCATGAGATTCGCTGACATGACTTCGATCGTCGGGGTGGGCATCGTGCGGCGCAGCTCTTTGGCCGCAGCGATACGGTCTTCCGGAATGTTCTGTGGAATGGGGATGCTGGTGTTCGCGATCGCGACTCGAACGAATCGCTCGGGGTTCTCCGCCACGAGGCGGAGTCCGATGAGTCCGCCCCAATCCTGGCCGACGAACGTTGCGCCCTGGACCTCGTTCGCCGTGAGCCACGCCGTCAGCCAGTCGACCTGGCGCTGGTAGGAGTAGTCCTCACGCGCACCTGGTTTGTCGGAACGGCCGAAGCCGACGAGATCCGGCGCGAGCACGCGGTAGCCGGCACGCGTGAACACCGGAATCATGTGACGGTAGAGGTAGCTCCAACTCGGCTGGCCGTGCATGCAGACGATCGTCTCGCCATCGCGAGGGCCTTGGTCGATGTGGTGGATGCGAAGCATCTGGCCGTCGCCGGCCGGAACGTCGGTGTAGTGCGGATCGAAGGGGTAGTTGGGCAGGTTGGCGAAGCGTTCGTCAGGCGTGCGCAGGATCTCCATATCCATCTATTGGCGTAGTTTGTGCCATAATGTCAACCGTGTGTTCAGAGCCGGCATCCGGGCGGGGCGCCTGGCGGATCCCGCGGGGGCCGCCGCGCCGGCCCCCGCGGGAGGGGGGCTGCGCGGTGCGGCAGGGTCCACCCTTGCGAAGGGCAGAGAGCGCGCTGCGCTCGTCCATTCTCGGCGTGGTCACGCCGCTCTTCGGATCGCGGCACGGCGGCTCGGTGCTGCGGAGTGCTCCCACGATGGCGTCAGGCGTTGCCTTGGGAGCCTTCTGGCGAAGCGCCTCGATCGCGAGTCGTTGCTCGAGTAGGGCCGCTTCGTCGGGGAGGAGAGACTCGACAGCGCAGTCGACGGCCAACTCGGGGATCACCTCGAGGTCCATGTTCTCGCGGGCGGCCGCCGTCATGGCAGGAGAAAGCTCTGCCGCGTGCGCGTCTGTGTTCTGAAGTCAGAGCAACAGAAGAATCGTGAGGAGTACCTGGATGGGGCGGACGGCAGTCGCGGGGACGAACATCAGCGGGATCCTCTCGAACGCGCGGCTCCGCGTTGCACGGAGCCGGGGATGAGCCCGCTATCGGCTTTCTGCGGCGCGCGCCTAAGGTCGCCTCACGCCGCGCCGGAGTAGCCGGCGACGAGCGCGACGCCGAGCGCGACGAGCACGATGCCGCCGATGGCGGCGGGGTGCAGTGCCTCTCCGTACACAGCCCACCCGAGGAGGGCGACGAGGGCCGTTCCAATGCCCGCCCAGGCGGCATAGACGACGGCGATTGGCAGCTCCTGCAGGGAGAGCGAGAGACAATAGAATGCGGTGACGTAACCGAATGCGACGATCGAAGCGGGGAGGGGGCGTGTGAACCCCTCGGTCGAGCGGAGCGTCAGCGTCGCCACGACCTCGGCGAGAATGGCGACGGCAAGCCAACGAGCGCCCATATCAGACTCCGAGGGTGGAACACGCGTGATTCATCATGTTCTCGTCATCCCCTCCAGCGCCCCGACGACCTGGCGGTCGAGCGTAGGGTCGACGCGTTTCAATCCGAGCAACGAAGAGAGCCACAAGCCATCGGCGGCGAGCCGGACGATCGCGGCCTGCACCGGGTCGACGGCGTCGTCCTGGATGCGGCGATGCCATTGCGCGAAGTGATCCTGCAGGTCCGTGAGGCCCGATGTGTTGCCTCCGAGTCCGGCGAGCAGGCTCGCCATCAGCTGGCCGGATTGTCCCTTCGGTTCGCCGTCGGCGGTTACGGTCGAGGCGAGATAGGCGCGGGCCCAGCGCCCGCGACCGTCCGGTTCGTCGTCCGCGAGATCGCTCTGGGCCTGCTCGAACTCGGCCAGCATGCGGTCGGTCAGGCCCGCGACCAGCGCCTGCTTCGAGCGGAAGTGGTAGAGCAGGCCGCCCTTGCTCACTTCGGCCTCCGCCGCGACCGCGTCCAGAACGAGGCCCGCCGGCCCGTGCGCGAGGAGTCTCCTCTCGGCGGCGTCGAGGACGCGCTCGCGTGCGCCCCGTATCCGTTGATGTTTTCCCGAATCCACCATTGCGGAAAGTGTATACCGTCCAGCCGGTATAGTCGCAAGAGATGGGTTCGATTCCGGGCTCGTCGAGCGCGCGGTTTTCGCTCCTCAGAACCCGGCGTCGAGGAGGATCAGCGCATCTTCTGACGTCCGGCTGCGAAAGTCGGCAAGGGTCGACCTGGCGAGCCACGCGTCGGCTTCGGAGCGGTTGGATACGCGGTACACGAACGCGCCCTCGATCGCGTGCATCGCTCCGTCGAGGCTGCCGCCGTTGAGCTGCGCGTCGACGGCAAGCTCGAGCAGACTTTCCCGTGTTGCGGCGAGCGTGGCGACGTGAAGGATGTTCACCCCAGTGCTCCGCTCGGACGGGCTTCTCTGCGGCCGTGAGCTGGCCGCGCTTGAGGCCGGGGAATCACCAGATGATGTTGAAGGTGACCGACTCGGCGGGCAAAACGAGAACCGAGACGCGGACGGTGAAGGTCGTACAAATCCTGCCCGGCGTGAACTTCGCGCGCGATCTCTCGACGGCGAGTGCGTCGTGCTTGTTCGTCGGAACCGATTCGTTCCGTTGCAGCAGGGGACCTGCGGCACGGACATCGAGTTTTCGTGGTCGAACGCGAAGCAAGCGTGGGAAGCGTCGGCTGGGTGTGATCCCTATCCGGACTCGGCGTCGTCAGCTCAGATCGAGTCGCCGCTCGGCGAAGGGTGGATCGACGCGCGTGCCGTCTTTGAGAACCCAGGGTCGGTCGTCGTAGGGCTCGCCGGTCGTGAAGTTCTTGGCGTCGGCACGGCCGTACTGCATCACCCACGCCCGTCGTTGTCTGTCCTCGGTTTGGTTGCCGACGGTCTGGTGCAGGAGGAGGGTCGAGAAGAGCAGTGTGTCGCCCGCCTTGGCCGGGAGCTCGACCGCGTTCGAGTCGTCGACGCCCGGGACGTAGAAGTGCACGGTCTCGAGGACGTGTTCGCGGGCGCCGTTTTTGTGCGAGCCCGGTAGAACTTGAAGGCCGCCGTTTGCGAGATTGGAGTCGTCCAAGGCGAGCCACGTAGTGAGGAACTCGGGGCAGCCGCCCGGGTGGTAGCCGTTGTCCTGGTGCCACGGGATGAGGCTCCCGGAACCCGGGGCCTTGTTGATGCCCTGGTCCCACCAGAAACGGACGTCGGGGCCGATGACCTGCGCGACGAGCCCGAGCATCTCGGGGTGGTTCACGAACGTGCGCAGCGTGGCGCTGCGGAAATTGAGCATCGCGCGGTAAGGGTACACGCCGTCTGTCTCGTTGCCGAGAGTCTGCGCTTCGAACGTGACGAGACGGTCATACTCGCCCGAGATCGTCGCGAGTTCGTCGTCAGTGAAGATTTGCCCGACGTTCACGAAGCCTCGCTCGCGGAAGGTCTCTAGGTGCTGGGGAGTGAGCTTCATGTCTTCGTCGTACTCCGCCCGCGGCAGGAGCGCCAGGCATGGATTTCCTGCCCGAGTTGCGGCGCGGGCAGGGCCGGCGAGAGCAAGCGAGGCGTGGCGGCGATTTGCGAATCATGACATTAGTTTAGAGCCTATGAGTGACGCGTTGGTTCCGCCCTGGTTACGATTCGTCCAGCAGGTTCAGTCGATCGCGCAGATGGGGCTGCACTACACGGACGGCGAGCACGACCGCGAACGGTACCGGCAGCTCCTCGAGCTAGCCGCGGAGATGGGCGCCCACGGAAGTGGGGACTCGGTAGAAGACGTGCGCGGCGTCTTCTCGCGGGAGCAGGGGCCATCGACGCCGAAGGTCGACGTGCGCGCCACGGTATTCCAGGACGATGGCGTGCTGCTCGTGCGAGAGCGCAGCGATGGGCGCTGGTCGCTGCCCGGTGGGTGGATCGACGTCGGAGAGTCCGCCAGCGAGGCCGCCGCCCGCGAGGTCCGCGAGGAGACGGGCTACGAAGTCCGGCCCACTCGGCTTCTGGCCGTCTGGGACAAGGGCAAGCACGAGATGCGGCAGGACGCGTTCCACATCTACAAGATCATCTTCGACTGCACGGTCGAGTCGGGAGAGGCGCGCACGAGTTTCGAGACGAGCGCAGTGGCGTTCTTTCCCGTGACGGAGCTACCGGAACTCTCGTTGCATCGCGTGATCGAGCCTCAGATTTTCCGGCTGTTTGAACTCCACCGGGATCCGGAAGCCCCGCCCGACTTCGACTGAGACAGTCTTAGCCCTCGATGCGCATCTCGATTCGTCCCATCGGTCCGAAGTCGACGTGAAAGAGATCGCCCGGTGCGGCCTCGACCGGCTGGATCAGCGAGCCGCAGAGGATCCAGTCGCCGCCGTCCAGTCGCTCGTCGTAGCGTTCGAGAAGAGCGGCAGTGCCGAGCGCGATCGGGGCGGGGTCGTTGAGCGCAAGTTCGGGCACGGCCTCGGCGACCTTCTCGCCGTTGCGGTAAACGACCGGGAATTCGGGCCCGATCGGGTAGAAGGCACTGTGGGCACCGGCGACCCACGAGCCGGCATGGAAGAAACTGTGGGCCGAGATGCCCGCGAGTCCGCCGTCGTTGGGGAGTGCGTAGTCGACGATTTCGATCGCTGGCGCGTAGCCCTCGATCGACTCGGCGGCTTCCTCCGCGGTGGCGAGGGAGGGGAGGCTGGTGCCGAGGCGGATCGCGATCTCCGCTTCGAGGTAGATCTTGCTTTCGCTCGATGCCTGGAAGATGGGTTCGTCGAGGACACACTCGGCGGGTAAGGCGCCGAGCACCCAACCATCGAGGCCGAGGTCTTTCTGGACGGCGGGCACATTGAGGGCGACCTTCCAGCCGACCCGCTGCAAGCCCCGGTCTTGTTCTGCCCGGACGCGCGCGAATTGGCTCATCATCCCGGCGTCGAGTTCCCTGACGGTTTCTTCTTTCATCGCGTTGGTTGACGACGGTAGCACGAACCGGCGCAGCTTGCTGAACGGGCTACAGCCTCGGCTGCTCGGCTCTTCCCTTCAGTGCCTCATTCATCTTGACGAACGACTCGTGGGTGGCCTTCTGAATGTCCGGCGCGCGTTCGCGCAGGATGCGAGCGAGCAGGCCGCGGAACTCCTCGCGCTGAATCACGAGTGAGCGCTCGTCGCCGATCGCTTCCACGACAAAGGAGTGATCCGTATCCAGGATGCCTGGGATCCCGACGCGCCCGCGCCACCGGAGCTCCCTCGGCTCGAACGTCACGACGACGGGGTGCACGGTGAGCGGTTCCTTCCAGGTTCGCTGCGAGAGCGTCGCGGAGATCGTCTCGCCCGGACGGACCGGCCCGACGATTTCCAGGAGGTACGGGTTCCACTGTGGGTAGGCATCGGTGGCGGCGAGGATCTCCCACACGCGCTCCGCCGGGGCCTCGATCTCGAGCCGGTGCTCCACCGCGTATTGGACCTGGGAACCGAAGATCAGCAAGAGAACCACGAACACTGCGAGCGCGGTGGCCGCTAGGGCTCCGAGAACGACCGCGACCCTCTTCATGTCGTCGGTCGTAACAGGACGGCCTGAAGTGTGTCGAGTGCCCCGGTGAAGACCGCGCCCTCTCCCGCTCCATCGCTCGAGACTTCGACCGTGGTGTCCGGTGGGAACCCGACGGCGGCAGCTGTCTCCTCGAAATTGATCAAGATGATCCGTGCGTCGCCGTCGACGGAGCGGCGATAGCCGAGGACGCCGCGGGGAAGGTCGTCGAGCAGTTCGAAGTCGCCTGCGGAGAGCGCGGGTGAGGCGCGCCGGGCCGTGAGCAAGCGGCGGTAGAGCTGAAGCATGGAGTCGGGCGATTCGCTCTCCGCCTCGACGTTCCGCAGATCGGCGTCTGGGGGCAGAGGCAGCCAGGCGGGATCGGGCCAGCCGTGTCCGGCGGCGCGCGTCCACGGCAGGGGAGCACGGCAGCCATCGCGCCCGCCGGGATCGACCACGCGGTCCGCCGGTACCACCGCATCTTCGAGGCCGAGCTCTTCGCCCATGTATAGGAACGGAGTGCCGCGCAAGGTGAGAAGGAGAAGCGCTGCGGCGCGCGACCGCGGCTCGCTGCCGAGCCGCGTCCGGTGGCGCGGCCAATCGTGATTCGACAGGACCCAAGTCGGCCAGGCACCGACCGGGTCGAAGGCGGCCGCGACCTCTTCGAGACAGTCGCGCCACTTTTCGGCCTTCCACTTGAGGAACATCGGCGGGAAGTTGAACGAGAGGTGAAGGCCGGCGCCGTCCGCGTAGTACGGCGCGATCTTCTGGGTGTCCATTAAGAAGACCTCGCCCACGATCATTCGCTCGCCCGGATAGGAGTCGAGGAGTCGTCGAATGCCCCGGAGGTGCTCGATCGTGCGTGGGTCGTCGTTCAGTGCGCAGTGCGGGATCTTTGCGACGCGGTCTGCGACGTCGAGGAGGGCAGGGTCCTTCCCGATGTTGTGCACGACGTCGGCGCGGAAGCCGTCGACACCTCGATCGAGCCAGAATCGGAGGGTGTCGTGCATGGCGGCCACGACGTCGGGATTCTCCCAGTTCAGGTCGGGCTGTTCTGCGAGGAACGAATGCAGCCAGTACTGGCCGGAGGCCTCATCGAGGGTCCAGGCCGGGCCGCCGTCGGAGAAGGCGCTGGTCCAGTTGTTGGGCGGCGAGCCGTCGGGTTTCGGGTCGCGCCAGACGTACCAGCTACGTTTCGCAGCGTCGCGCGAGGAGCGCGAATCCAGGAACCAGGGATGATCGCTGGAGGTGTGCGAGGGGACCCAGTCGAGGATCACTCTGAGGTTTCGCGCGTGAGCCGACTCGACCAGCGCATCGAGGTCGGCAAGCGTGCCGAAGACCGGATCGATGTCGCAATAGTCGGAGACGTCGTACCCAAAGTCGCGCATCGGTGAGCGAAAGATCGGAGACAGCCAAAGGGCATCCGCGCCGAGGCCGGCGATGTGGTCGAGGTGCTGGCGGATCCCCTCGAGTTCCCCGACGCCGTCGCCGTTCGAGTCCGCAAACGAGCGCGGATAAATCTGATAGACTACCGCGCGTTTCCACCAAGGCTGGCCGCCCACCGGCTCGTCCTCAGGCGGCCTTCGGCGTGAACTCGCAGGACAGGTGCTTGATGCCGTGGATGAAGTTCGACGCGAGGCGATCGGGCTCGCCGTTGATCTGCAGATCCGGGAGGCGCTGGAAGAGCTCGCGGAAGAAGACGGTGATCTCTCGTCGCGCCAGGTTGGCGCCGAGGCAGAAGTGCGGCCCGGGGCCGCCATAGCCGACGTGCTCGTTGGGGGTGCGAAGAACGTCGAAGCCGTAGGGGTTGTCGAACACGAGCTCGTCGCGGTTGCCCGAGTTGTAGAAGAGGATGACCTTCTCCCCCTTCTCGAGCTTCTGGCCGCCGAGCTCGCAGTCCTGGGTCGTCGTGCGGCGCATGAAGATGACAGGCGAGGCCCAACGCACGATCTCCTCGACCGCGGTCGGCGCGACCCGGTCGAAGTCTCCCTGGAAGAGCGCTCGCTGCTCCGGGTAGTCGCACAGCGCCTTCATTCCGTGGCTGATGGAGTTGCGGGTCGTTTCGTTGCCGGCGACGACGAGCAAGATGAAGAAGCTTCCCATGTCTTCATCGCTCATCTTGTCCCCGTCGACGTCGGCGTGAACTAGGGCCGACGTGATGTCGTCGGTCGGATTCTCGAGCCGGAGCTTTCTCATGTCCTTCATCAGAGCGACGAGGTCGGCGCCCGCACCGAGGAGCGCGGGGATGATCTGCGTCGGATCGGCGACGTACTCGGGGTCACCGGCTCCGAGGATGATGTTGGTCTTCTCGAAGACGAACGCGTGTTGGCTTTTCGGAATGCCGAGCATGTCGCACACGATACGGATGGGGAACGGCGCGGAGAGGTCGGTTACGAAGTCGCACTCGCCCTTCTCGGAAACGGCACCGATGATCTCGGCGGCGGCGTGTTCGACGTCATGTGAGACGCGCGCGAGCTGCTTGGGCGTGAAGCCCGACGAGACGAGCTTTCGCAGCCGCTGGTGGCCGGGGTCGTCCATGTTGATCATGCCGCCGAAGAACTCGAGGAACGGTGGCGGTAGGTTCGGGATGCTGGTCGCTCCCTCGCGCGAACAGAAGATCTCGGGATTGCGGCTCGCCTTGAGAATGTCTGCATGACGCGACACGGCCCAGTAACCCGCACCGGGCGGCACGATCCCCACGCTGAGTTCCGAGTAGTCGAGTTCCTTGTGGAACGACATGGGGCGTTCTCGGCGGAGCATCTGGAAGGCGCCTTCGCGCTCCGCCCACGGCCGCACCCAGAATTCGGGAGCGGAGAGATCGATCTCCTCCAGAGTAAGAGCTTCCACGGGCTGCATAGGCATGTTCTCCTGCGAGGTTCCTGGCCCGACGTCGGGCGCTCCCAGGACACCTACGGGCCGAGCGGTCGCTCGCCAAGGGCCATGGGCAATTTTTGAGCAAACGGCCGTTCTGACTGACCGATGGGTTGCTCGACCGGGCCCATCGGCCCGGCTTCGTGCTAGAATGCGGGAATGATCAGTCGACGACGGTTCAACCAGCTCGGCGCAGTGGGGATTGCTTCCCTGGCCCTTGCGAAAACCGGTGCTCGCGCCGCTGCGAAGCCGCGCACGGTGGACGATTTCAGCTACTCGGACGCGCCGGCACGTCCGGTCGCGCTCGCGGGTGTGCCGCGTGGCTCGGATGCTGATGCGACGACGCAGGCCGTCCGGAAGGCCGCCCTGGCCGCGACCGACTTCTCGTGGCTGAGCCGCGGCGATTCGGTGTTGATCAAAGTGGTC
Source organism: Candidatus Binatia bacterium (assembly GCA_029243485.1). NCBI lineage: Bacteria > Candidatus Binatota > Binatia (SeqCode) > Binatia bacterium. Next base: position 19,863 of record JAQWRY010000073.1, read on the forward strand.
TGCAATTCGGGGAACGACTACCCGGCAACGACGGATCCTCTCGCCGTTCACGCGATGGTGACCTTGCTGAAGGAGAGGGGTGCCGGGCGAGTGATGGTCGGCGACATGTCCGGCGTGCAGTTCCTCCGCTTCAGCAAGGACCGTCTCTCGGGGAGCAGTCGCGAGTTGATGACGGGCAACGGACTCGTCGGCGCCGCGCAGGATGCGGGAGCCGAGGTCGTTGCGTTCGAGGAGGCTGGGTGGGACGGCTTCTTCGAGGAAACCCCGGCCGAGGGCGAGAACTGGGCACGGCCGCTCATGATGCCGAACGTCCTGCTCGAGTCCGACCACGTGATCCTGATGCCGCGTTGCTCGCGTCATGTCCTGGCGGGTAGCACTCTGGGGTTGAAGGCGGCCGTCGGCTGGTGGCGTCACGATTCGCGGCTCGAGTACCACCACGATGCGGCGAGCTTCTCGAAGAAGACCGCGGAGTCGAACACAGCACCAAGCTTGCTCGCGAAACAGCGCCTCGTGCTGAGCAGCGCGACGAAGGTGCTCACGACCTTCGGCCCCGATGAGGGCTACATCGCCGAACCCGACACCGGCCTGGTCATGGCGAGCCCTTCGGTCGTCGCGCACGACATGGCCTCGCTGGCCTGGCTTCTAGACAACCAGCAAACGGCGACCCCGGCCGAGGCGCGCGAAGGCGTGATGAACGACCCGAACCAGAGCGAGCTCGTCGTGAACGTCATCAATCGCTTCATCAATTTCTGGCTCGACGGCGGCCTCTCGAGTCCCTTCACCGCACAGACCCTCGAGCGCTACGACCTCGACACGATCTGGGATGATAGAGTTCTCGCACGGGCGTTCGAAATCTCGGGCGGCGTGCCGCATATCGAGTACGAAGCGCTGGACGTCCCGGACGCCTTACAGTCCCGGCTTTCGGGGGCCACGGTTCTCAGCTGAGCCGCAGACACATCCCGCTTTGCATTCGGGGGGCAGGCTCCTAGTCTAGGTTCTGCGGAGGGAGACCGTTCCATGGAGAAATTCGATCTGGTGATTCGCGGCGGCACGCTCGTCGATGGCACGGGCGGCGACCCGGTCGAGGGCGACGTCGCGATTCAGGGCGGCGTCATCGCGGAAATTGGGAAGGTCGCAGGGCAGGGCCGCGAAGAGATCGACGCCCGTGACCTCCTGGTCACGCCGGGCTTCGTCGACATCCACACCCATTACGACGGCCAGGCCGTTTGGGGCCCACGGCTGACGCCGTCGTCCTGGCACGGTGTCACGACGGTCGTCACGGGGAACTGCGGTGTCGGATTCGCGCCGTGTCGCCCGAACGATCACGATCTTCTGGTCAAGCTGATGGAGGGAGTCGAGGATATCCCGGCTGTCGTGTTGGCCGAGGGCCTCGATTGGAGTTGGGAAAGTTTCGGGGAGTTCCTGGATCGACTCGAAACCCAGCCGCACGATATCGATTTCGCAACGCAAGCGCCGCACGGCGCGATTCGCGTGTACGCGATGGGAGAGCGCGGAGCCGACCGCGAGCCGGCCACGCCTGACGACATCGCCGTGATGGCGCGTCTCGCGCGCGAGGCCGTCGAGGCGGGCGCGCTGGGCTTCACCACGTCCCGTACGCTGAACCACCGGAGCAGTGACGGTCGCCCGACGCCGACGCTCACGGCCGAAGAGGACGAGCTTCTCGGCATCGCGATGGCGCTCAAGGATTCCGGGCGCGGCGTGCTGCAGGTCGTGTCGGACTTCGCCGATGCGAAGGCCGAGTTCGGGATGCTCCGCCGCCTCGTCGAGCAATCGGGACGACCGCTCTCGATGAGCATCGTCCAAGATGACCGTCGCCCGAACCAGTGGCGCGACCTGATCAGTTGGATCGGCGAGGCGACCGACGCGGGACTGCCCATGAAGGGGCAGGTCTGTGGCCGCCCGGTAGGCATCGTCCTCGGGCTGGAGTGCACGCTGAACCCGTTCCTGCTTCACGCCGCCTACCGCGAGATCGGGCGTTTGCCGCTCGCCGAAAAGGTCGCGCGGATGCGAGACCCTGAAGTGCGCCGTTCGATCCTCGGTGAGAAGCCGTCGGCGGAGAACGGATTCCTGCACAACATGCTGACGAACTTCGAGCGGATCTTCGAGCTGGGCGACCCCCCGAACTACGAGCCGCGTGTCGAGGACAGCATCGCTGGCAAGGCGCAGGCGGCCGGACTCGCGCCGATCGAGTGGGTCTACGACCGCTTCCTCGAGAACGACGGGCACACGCTGCTGTATCTCCCGTTCCTGAACTACGCGGACAAGTCCCTCGAGCCCTCCCTCGAGATGATGAAGCATGCGGACACGGTCCTCGGTCTCGGTGACGGGGGTGCTCACCTGGGTACGATTTCGGACGCGAGTTTCCCGACGACCATGCTCACCTTCTGGACGCGCGACCGCACGCGCGGCGACAAGCTGTCGGTCCCGTTCGTGGTTCGCGCACATACCCACGAGACGGCCGCTGCGGTGGGCCTGCGCGACCGCGGGCTGCTTGCTCGGGGATATAAGGCCGACGTAAACCTGATCGACTACGACGCGTTGACGCTGCGCCCGCCGCACGTCGTTCACGATCTGCCGTCCGGCGGACGGCGGCTCGTGCAGACGGCGGAGGGGTACCGCGCCACACTGGTCTCGGGGCAGGTGATCTACCGCGACGGTCAACCGACCGACGCGTTGCCGGGCAAACTGATCCGCGGCGCTCAGTCGCGACCCGTTACGTGAGCAGGAGAGTCGAATGACGACCGAGCCCCGAATCCTGGAGGCCGCGAGCGAATGGCACGCGGACGATGTTGCCGACGAAGCGAAGTGGATCGTCCGTTTCGATGACGCGGAGGTCGAGGAACTCGACGCGGCACTACGCCACGCGCTCCGCAATGCGGGCGACCTCCTCGACATCGATCGTGCCGCGTTTCCGTTGCCGGGCCTTTCGGCTCGCTTGAAGGACGTCGAACGAGAGCTGATCGAGGGGCGCGGATTCGTCCTTCTCCGAGGCATCCCGCGAGAGCGCTACACCCAGGCGGAGATGGAGACCCTGTACTGGGGTATCGGAATGCACCTCGGCCGACCGTGGCCACAGAACAACAAGGGTCATCTCCTCGGCGACGTCCTCGACCAGGGGAAGACCGGTGCCGAGAGCAACTCGCGGGGAAACGAGATCGGTGGGGCAACGCCGTTCCCGTATCACTCCGACGGATCCGATCTGGTGGGCCTCATGTGTTTGCAGAAGGCGCAGAGTGGGGGCCTTTCGACGGTCGCGAACGCGGTTTCGATTCACAACGATCTGCTCCGTGAACGGCCCGACCTCGTGGCGGAGCTCTACGGCCCGCTCCCCTACGACTTCCGCGGCGAGCAGCCCGAGGGCGGACGGAAGTGGTACACGATGCCGGCGTTCACCGAGCACGCTGGTCGCCTGTTCGTTCGCTACATCCGGCCGTACATCCTGTTCTCGCAACGTCACGACGATGCACCGCGGATTTCGGAGAAGCAGGAAGAGGCGATGCGTCGAGTCGACGCGATGACGCAGGACCCAGGCTATAACGTCTTCATGGATCTCGAGCCGGGCGACATCCAGTTCGTGAACAACTATCATGTGCTGCACGCACGGACGACGTACGTCGACGACCGCGAGAGCGGACAGGTGCGTCACTTGAAGCGTCTGTGGCTCGAGACCGAAGTGCTCGACGATCGGCCGCCGCTGTTCCGCAACAACGTGGGCTCCGATTGGGGCAAGAACCGAACGGTCAGTCGGATCGGCGTGAACTAAGGGGCCTGATGAGGGCTGGCTGCGGGGAGCGGGTCCTTCCGGTAGGGCATCTTCGATGAAGATCAGCATCTGCGTCCCTTACGCCAAGCCCGAGTACAACCGCGCGACGACCCTCGACTGGTGTCGCATGGCCGACGAAGGCCCGTTCGAGAGCCTGGGTTGCGGCGAGCGCATCATCTCGCACACCCAGGACATGCGGGTGATCCTCTCCGCTGCGGCCGCACTGACGCAGCGCGTGAAGATCGTTCCGTCGCTGTACATCCTGCCGATGCACTCGGCGGTGCGCGTCGCGAAAGAGCTCGCGACGATGGACGTCCTCTCAGAGGGCCGGGTGATCGCCACAGTCGGCGTAGGCGGCCGCGATCACGACTACCGGGCCGTCGGCTCGCCTTTCGAGAAGCGCCTCAAGCGGCTCGACGAGGGCGTCGCTACGATGAAGAGGACCTGGGCCGGGGAGCCGCCGTTCGAGGGGACCGATCCGGTGGGGCCGGTCCCGTTCCAGAAGGGCGGGCCGCCGGTCTGGTCGGGGGCCATGAACCCGAAATCGATCGCCCGCTCGGCGAAATGGGCCGACGGTCTCTACGGCTTCACGATGAACGGCGACGCGGGGCCGGCGCGCCAGCAGTTCCAACTCGCGCTCGAGGCCTGGAAGGCGCAAGGGCGGGGGCGTCCGTACCTCGCCACTGGTTTCTGGTGTTGTCTGGCCGACGACGCCGACGCGCGGCTCAAGAAGTACGTTTACGACTACCTCAAGATCGCCGGCGACGAGATCGGGAAGGCCGTCGCCGACATGATGTACACGTCGAATGAAGACGCCGTCAGGCGGTGTCTCGACGCTCTCGAGGAAGAAAGTTGTGACGAGTGTTTTCTCGTTCCCGCGACCGCCGAGTTGGTCGAGGTCGAGCGCCTCGCTGAAATTGTCGTGAAGCGTTAGGGGTCTGTCTGAATCAATCGATTGGTTTCTCCGGTAATCAAACGACCGAATGCGACTAATCGATTGATTGAATCAAACGAATGGTGGTTTTTTATTGCTTGCACCCACACCCTAAGTAGTCCGCTAATGATCGCGCCAACCAAGGGGGGAAATGATGACCTCGAACGCGATCGCAGACAGATGGCAGTGTGAGTACGCAAAGTCGCTCCGCAAGCTCGCCGAAAAGGGCGTGCCCCGCGGGCGCAGTGACGAGGCACTCCTCGACATCGTGCGAATCTCGCTTCAGATTGCTCGCGATGCCTTCAAGCGGCTCGAAGGGAGACGCACCGACATCCACCAGTAGGCCCGCCATGGGGGAGGGCTCCCGCTCGACGCTTCCAAGCGTTAAGCTCACGTCTCGCAAAGGAGACTACCTGTGAGCAACGACGCGCATTCCCGCCCCTCGGGAGAAACCGAGGAGCTGCTGTACGACCCCGACGTTCCGACTCCGACCCATGGGGAACGGGCCCGGACGTTGGTCGCGGCGATCAAGACCGGCACCCTGTGCACGATCGCCAAAGAGCCCGCCGGCTATCCCTACGGCTCGTTCGTCACGTTCGCGATGGACGGAGGGGCCCCGGTGTTCTTCATCAGCGAACTCGCCGAGCACACGAAGAACCTGCGACTCGACGGCCGGGCCTCGCTGCTCGTCGCCGAGGGCGGCGAAGGGGATCCACTCGCGAATGGGCGCGTTACGCTGCTCGGGGCCTGTCGTCGGCTCGACGACGGACCCGACCGCAATGCCGCAAAGGCCGCGTATCTCGAGGCGCACCCAAACGCCTCGTATTACATCGACTATTCCGACTTCTCGTTCTGGCGCCTGGACGTCGAGGGCGTGCGCTACATCGGCGGATACGGTCGGATGTCGTGGGTCGATGTTCCCGACTGGAGCGGTTCGGACTCGGATCCGATCGCCCCGCTTGCGCGGGGGATCATCGATCACATGAACGCCGATCATCAGGAGGCAATGGTGAGCTACTGCCGCGTCTTCTCGAAGGCGGCCGACACGACAGCGGCTACGATGACGAGTGTCGACCGCTACGGATTCGAGATGTCCGCCGAAACGGGGAAGGGCCCGCGCCCGATCCGCCTCGCGTTCTCGGCGCCGATTTCGACGTCGGATGAGGCGCGTAACGAGATGGTCGAGCTCGTGCGCCGTGCACGCGCGGCACCGAGCTGACGCTTTACTGTCTGCGCCTCCTTGAACGTTCGTTTAGGTCAATCACTTGACCGAATCGGCCTCGATTGCGATCGTCTTCTCGGAGGAGGCTTGTTTAATGGCAACGGAGACCAACGACCCCTACGTACTGATTTCGGCGGACTGTCACGCCGGTGCGCGTATCAGCGGCTATCGCGACTATCTCGAGGAGAAGTACCTCGAGCGATTCGACGCGTGGCGCGAGAAGTATCGGAACCCGAACCGGTCCCATCTGAACAAGAAGAAGGACAAGACCTGGGGCGGTGAGGAGCGGGTGAAGGACCTGGAGTCGCAGGGGGTCGTCGCCGAGGTCCTGTTCCCGAACAACGTACCGCCCTTCTTCCCGCCCGACGGGATCGTGGTCTCCCGACCGCCGACGGCCGAAGAGTACGAGCTGCGCCTCCAGGGAGTCCGCGCGCACAATCGCTGGCTGTCGGACTGGTGCGCTGACTACCCGACGCGCCGTGCCGGTGTCGGCGTCGTCCTTTTGAACGACATCGACGACGCACTCGAGGACATCGAGTGGATCGCCAAGCATGAGCTCAAGGGTGGCGTTCTTATCTCACAGGTTGCAGACGATACCGACCTCGAGCCGTTGTACTCGCCGGTTTACGAGCGCATCTGGGCGGCGTGTCAGGACAACGACCTCATCATCCACCAGCACTCCGGCGGTGGCTGCCCCAACTACGGGAATCATCCGGCGTCGAGCATGGTGTGGGTCTACGAGATGTCGTGGTTCGCGACGCGCGGGCTCTCGCACCTGATTCTCGCGGGCGTCTTCGAGCGGTATCCGAAGCTGCGTTATCTGATCAGCGAGTCGGGCTGTGCGTGGGTGAAGCAGACCATGGAGCACATGGATCACCTCTGGAAGCAGATCGCGAAGGCGGGGAGCACCGGGGAGGTCGACTTCACGGGGCGCGGCGTCACGAAGGAGCCGCCCAGCCACTACGCCAAGACGAACTGCTGGTACGGGGCGAGCTTTCCGCGCCCGGCCGATCTGGCCGGCCGGCACCTCGTCGGCCTCGAACACGTTCTGTGGGGCGCGGACTACCCGCACTACGAGGGGACGTATCCGTACACTATGGAATCGCTCCGCCTCGCGTTTTCCGACATCGATCCGAGTGAAGTCCGGATGATGGTCGGCGAGAACGCGGCGAAGTTCTTTGGCTTCGACATGGAAGAGCTGAAGACTTACGCGGCGACCTGTGGGCCCACCGTCGACCAGTTGCGCGAGCCGCTTCTCGAGAAGCCGAAAGACGCGACGAGCCCGTGCTTCTGGTGAGTCGCCGAGCCGTTTCGGCGCCTTAGTTCGGTCGTAGGTGCTGGTTCAGAAACTGCGCGATCTTCTCGACGGCGTCCTTCGACTCTGGGACCATGTCGCCGAAGGCTTGCCACACGTGAACCATCTCCGGCCACACCTCGAGCTCGACGGTTCCCCCGGCCGCTCGGGCCTTCTGGGCAAAACGGGTCGAGTCGTCTCGTAGAATCTCGGCTTCGCCCACCTGAAGGAGAAGGGGCGGGAGTCCCTTGGGATCGCTGAACAATGGCGATGCGGTCGGCGTGTCCTCTGCCTTGTCGTCGCCGAGGTACCAGCCGGCCATACGGAGGAGGCCCGGCATGTTCACGATCGGATCTTCGTCGGCCTTTGTCGTGTTGGATTCGCCGATGCCGGCGAGATCGAGCCACGGAGAGAGGCCGGCACCGGCGGCGGGGAGCTCGTCGCCCGCGTCGCGCAACGCGAGGAGTGTTGCGACCGTGAGACCGCCGCCTGCCGAGTCGCCGGCAATCGCAATGCTTGCCGCATCGAAGCCTTCGGCGCGCAGGAAGCGGTATGCGGCGACGGCGTCCTCGACCGCGGCCGGGTGCGGATGCTCGGGTGCGAGCCGGTAGTCGATGATCAGCACGCGGGCGCTCACGTCGCGCGAGAGGCGGGCGGCCAGGGAGCGGTGCGTGTTGATGGATCCGAGCGCGTAGCCACCACCGTGCAGGTACAGGACTGCCCGGTCTTCGCGTGCTCCGGGCATCGAAACCCACTCCGCAGGGATGCCGCCGGCATCGACCGGCGCTGCGGTCATTCCTTCGGGCGCGGGCATCGAGGCGGTCATTGCCTCCATCCCCTGGCGAAGCATCTCGAGGGGGGCCTCGGGGTCGAGCGGGGGCATCGAACCGAGGAGCTGCAGGATCATGCTGAATTCATTGCTGGCCATGCATGGGTGATACTCGACGGAACCGTGTGGGTACAGTCCGAGTGGCGGCTTTCTCGCCGCTGCGCGCCGAATCTCGAGAGGTTAGGCCGCCGTCGCCTCGCGCGCTTCGGCCGGGGCCTCGGTTGTGACGCACTCGTAGTCGCGGGCTTCGAAGTGGCCCGCGCCTGCGACGTACTCGAAGGCCGGGCCCGGGTACAGGGAGTAGTTGCTCCCGTCGGGATTCAGGTACCAGCTGTTGCAGTTCCCCCAGGCCATGTGGGGCATGCGGGCCTGAATCTTGTCGTTGTAGTGCCCTTGCGTGTCGGGCCGCACGTCGACGTAGCGCAAGCCTTCGCTTCGGATCTTCTTGATCGCACCGAGCGCGTGCCGCATCTGCGCCTCGGTGAATACGAGCACCGAGGTGTGACCGGGGCCGGTGTTCGGCCCCATAATGATGAACCAGTTGGGGAAGCCGGAGACGGATACGCCCTTGTAGGCGACGGCGCCATCTTTCCATGCGTCGCTGAGGGGGCGTCCCTCGAGCCCGAAGATGGGGAAGGGCGCGTTCGAGAGGCCGAGGTCGAACCCGGTTGCGAAGACGATCGCGTCGACCTCGTGCAGAGTTCCGTCCTTGGTGCGAATGCCGCCGGCTTCGATTGCGAGGATCGACTCACACTCGAGCTCCACGTTCTCGCGTTCGAACGTCGCCCAGTACTCGTCCGAGATTAGAATCCGTTTGCACCCGAACTGGAAGTCCGGCGTGAGCTTCTTGCGGAGAACGGGATCCTTCACCTGGCCGTGGAGGTGTCGGATCGAGATCTGTTCGCCGCGTTTTGAGAGACGCGGCGAGTTGAGGTACACGATCGGGCCGAAGAGCTCGCTCATCCAATACTTGAAGGACCGGCTCAGCTGAAGGAGGAGCGGGAAGCGCTCGAAGAGGCTCTTCGTGCGCTCGGAATACTCGCCGTCGAACTTCGGGACGACCCAGGCGGGGGTGCGCTGGAAGACTTGGAGCTTCTTCACCTTGGGGGCGATCGCCGGAACGACCTGCACCGCGCTGGCCCCGGTGCCGATCACGGCGACGGTCTTTCCTTGTAGGTCGTATTCGTGATCCCAGCGGGCGGTGTGGAAGGTCTTTCCCTCGAAGGATTCGATGCCGGGAATGTCGGGTAGCTTGGGGTCGACGAGGCCTCCGACGCCTGAAACCACGACTTGCGCCGTCACGGTTTCGCCGTCCTCCGTGCGCAGCGTCCAAGTGCCGGATCGCTCGTCGAATCGCGCCTCCTCGATCTCGACTTCGAATCGCAGGTGTTCGCGGAGCTTCCACTTGTCGACGAGGTCGAGCAGATACGACTGGATCTCGTTCGAGGGGGAGAACTTCCGGCTCCAGGTGGCCTTCTGCTCAAAGGACAGGGAGTACGCGTGTGACGGAACATCGCAGGCGGCGCCGGGGTACGTATTGTCCCGCCAGGTTCCGCCGACTTCGCTCGCGCGTTCGAACATCGTGAAGGAGTGGATGCCGGCCTTCTTCAGTTGGATCGCCATTCCGATCCCACTGAAGCCGGCGCCGATTATCGCGACGGACAGATCGGTTTTGGTCGGGGTGTGTTCGTCGGCGGCGTAGCGGCCGTTCTGTTCGAGATGTTCGATCATCTGGTTTTCTCCGGTCAGGACTTCCGTCGCCGGCTCTGTTCGAGTCCGCCGCGAAAGAGCTTCATGTACGCGGCGACGACCACGTCGTCGCCCGGGTACGCGGTGCCGTCGATCCCTTCGATCATCTGGTCGAGGAAATAGTGGGCGCCGGTGATGAGGTACGCGGTCGCGGAGATGTCGTCGTCCGACATGGGGCGAAGCGTGCCTTCGTCGACGCCTTGTCGAATCGCCGCTCGTTGCAGCTCGACCCATTTCGCGAGGTTCGCGCGGTAGATTTCCGGGTGGTGGTGGCGGACCTGCTCACGGAGGCGAGCGTGCGAGGGGTGCTCGTGGATGAAGCGCAGGTAGGCGCGGATGCCGGCTTCGCCTCGGGCGAAGAGGTCGCCTTCGTCGGCTCCGGCGAGAACGACGTCGCGCTGAAGCTCGGTTCCGACGCTCTGCATGACCTCCCGGAGCAGCTCTTCCCGGGATCCGAAGTGGTAGCTCACATTGCCGACGGCGACGCCGGCCCGGCTGGCTACGTTGGACAGCGAGACCTCGTGGAATCCGAGTTCCTCGGCCGCATCGCGGACCGCAGCCAGGATCTTCCCCCGGGTTTCGGCGGTTTTGGCGTAGTTGCCCCGCTTTTGGAGCTTGGGGCCTGTCGCAGTCCTCGGCATCGCTTCAATTTTGAATACTGATCTAAGTTTCAAAATTGGCAATGCCGAGGAGGGCGAACGGTCGCTAGGGTTGCACGAAGTAGCTGATGCTCGGGCCGAACATCTCGTTCTCCGTCGTGACCCCACCCACGATGGGGCAGGCGTTGCAGAACCCGTCGCCCGCACCCGGGGTGCTGTCACAGGCCGCGTCGTCGCCGGCACCGTCGACGCCGTTGTTGAATAGCGCGCAGAACTTGAGCCGGCGTTCTTCGGGGTCCTCGGAATCGAATGCGAGCGGTGGATCGAAGTACTTCTGTAGCGGGTCGCTGTAGACGTAGCTGTCGTAGATGTGTTCTCCGCTGGGCAGCTCGTACCAGAAGTGCTTGCCGTGTTTGTGGGTGGGTGAATTCATGCCGGTGAAACGGGCACCCTGCGGGAGCAGCGTCGTGTCACACATGACCTTCTCGGTATGGGGGAGAAGGTAATTCTCGCGTCCGAACTGGGCTTGCTGAGTGCCGCTGAACGTAATGGGATTCACTTCCGGAGCTGCGCGGGAGCCACTGCTGGCTTCCACCGGGCCGGCGCAGACTCCGGAGCCGCAGTTGCCCGCGTCTAGGGGATCGCAAGACTGGTCGGCACCGCCGCCGCCCATGCAGGCCCAGTTCGAAACCAGGGAGGGGTCGACGTCGTTCCCGCCGAACGTGTCGATCGGGATCTGCATCAGGAGGTGATGGCTGCTCGGGTCCTGTCGAATCTCGAAAGCGTTGGTGTAGAAGAACTTCCCGTCGTCGGTCTTGTCCTCGTCGGGGATCTGATTGGAGGAATTGCAGTAGGTGACGAAGCAGACTTCGTTCTCCGACGCGGCGGGATGATCCCACGGAGGCAAGACGAATTGCATACCTTCGTCAGGCGCGGGCGGTTCGAGGGCGCTTGGACGAGGCCCGCGTGCGAGGCGTAGGCTCGACGGTCGAGCCCGCCGGAGGAACTGGTCCCACCGCCCCCTGCGCATCCCGCAACGACCGCCAGCCCGGCCGCCACACTGAGTTGGAGTTCAGATCACGGTCAGATTCCGAGGCCGGGGAGGCCGCCTGTGCCGTGGCCGGAATAGCCGTAGGTGCTGATGGGGACGTCCATCGACCTGGCGATCGAGACGAGGAGCTTCGTGTGAGCCTCGTCTTCGAACTCGAGAAGGCGTCCGTTCTGGAACTCGGCGGATGCGCCGGCGAGTACGAACGGGCAGCGGCGGTGATCGTGCAGGTTGCTGTCGCCGAGCTCGGAGAACAGAAGCACGCGGGTGTGGTCGAGGAGGTTGCCGTCGCCACTCGGGTCGGGACGCGCCTCCAGGGATTGCAGCAGTTCGGCAAATCGTGCGGTGAACCACTGTTGGCTCGCGATGAAGTCCTGCGCGCTGGTCGAACTCGGATTGCCGTAGTGGCTCGCGTCGTGATGCCGTTGCCCGGCGCCGGCCCAGCTCAGGTGCGTGGGGCTCACCGGGTGCGACCATTGAAGCGAGGCGACGCGCGTGAGGTCGCACGCGAGAGCTTCCACGATCAGGTCGGTCTGGAGCTTCCCGACCAGTACGAAGTTCTCCTCGCGATCATAGACCGGAGGATAGCCGTGCCACCCGGAGGGAACGGTGAAGCCTTCGGGGTTCCAACCGGAGGGATCACAGGAGACGCCGGCTGCGGCCTCGAGCCGTTGCTCGACTTCCCGCAGGGAATCCAGGTGGCGCTCGAGCTTCTGCCGCTCGGTCGATCCGAGTTGTGTCTGAAGCGCTTGGAGCTCGGCGCTCGCGGTGTCGAGTATGGGCAGGCGTGGGTCCCCGGCCCCCGGCGGCGGAGTGGTGCCGTCCCCGAAGATGCGCTCGTAGGCGTTGATGGGGTTGTCTTCGGGCGAAACCGGCGAGCCCGAACTCAGGAACGAGAAGCCGCCCGAGCCGTTCTCGTAGTTCGCTCCTACGCCGAGGTAGAGCGAAGGGAAAGCCGTCGCGCCACCGATCTGTTCGGCGAGGAAGTCGTCGAGAGATTGCGCGGCGTTGCCGGTCAGCACCTTCCGGACGCCGCCCTCGTGCGTGGCACCTCCCTCGAACATCTGAAGCCCGGACAAGAACGTGCAGTGCTGTTGTACGACGGAGAGCGGCTGCGTCATCGCCGGCAGAGTGAAACTGAACTCGCTACCGGTGGGATGCCATAGGTCGGGGATACACCCGTCGGGGATGTAGATGAAGATCGTGCGCTTCGCGGCCGTAGCGGCGCGCGCCGCCCGCACGAGGCTAGTCAGCGAGAGCGACGTGGCCATGCCCGCGATGGCGAGCCCCTTCAGGAAACTGCGACGATCGAGTCGGCGGTTCGTGAACGATGGGCGGTTCATTTCAGTTGCCTCCGCGGGCCGTGAAGGACGGCAGCTCGATCAACGTCAGCAAGAGCTCCCGGAGATCGTAGTCGTGCTGCGCGAAGCGCGCGGCGAGCGCATCGATCTCGCACGCGTCCTGCGCCGACTCCTCGGCGCCGGCCGCGTAGCGATACAGCTGAAGGCTGAGGCATCGTGGTGCCGAGTCGCTTCCGGCGATCCAGCTGCTGAGCTCGCTCGTGCCGTCGAAGGGAATGATGGACGACGTCTGGTCCAGTCCTTCGAGGCCGACGAGATCGCCGGTTGCGTCGACGGGCACCCCGTTCTCGGTTTCACGCCGTCCGCCGGCGCCGTCGAAGTGCTCGAAGCCGAACCCGACGCCATCGATGAACTGGTGGCAGGACTGGCACGTAGCGTTCGAGCTGTGCAGCGTGAAGCGCTCGCGCGTGGTGAGATTCGGGTCGAGTCCGGGAGGTGTGTTGTCCACGTCGGGTGGCGGGGGTGGAAGGTCCTGGCAGAGCACGCGGCGTCTCACGAAGACGCCACGTCGGACCGGCGAACCGTCATCCGAATGCGCGTGCGCCGACAGGACACTACCGAGGGTCAGGAGCCCGCCGCGGCTGCCGTCCGTAACGGCAATCGGCGAGAAGCCGCTGCCGCCGGGGAGGGGGAGCCCGTAGTACGCGGCCAGAACGGGGTCGGCCACCACGTATCCCGGGTCGAACAACTCCGAGAAATCGCCGGTCGAGTCGAAGGTGACGTGACTCACGAACTCCTGGAGTTCGCCGAACTGGGACTCCTGCACTTGCGAATTGAACGTGGGGAAAACGGAGGGGTCCTTCTCGCCGGCGAGCAGCGGATCCGCGTCGAGCCACTGGCTCGCGAAGCGGCCGAGCTGCCCACGCGCGCGCGGATCTGCGAGAAGGCGCTCCGCCTGTGCCCTCCGGCCCGCGGTGGTGTCGAGCGTGCCATCGGCCGCCGCGCCGAACAGCGCCGCGTCGGGCATCGTGCCCCACAGAAGATAGGAGAGCGAGGACGCGATCTCCCATCCGTCGAGATGGTAGTCGCCGTCGCCGCCCAGCGTGCCGACTTCTGAGCGGTACAAGAAGTTCGGTGAGATCAGCATGGCCCACAGGGCATCGTGGAGGCCGACGTCAAACTGTGCCGGGTCGGCCGAGAAGAAGCTCGTGAGTCGGTCCACCTCCGCCGTCGTGATCGGTCGCCGGTACGCCTGCGCGCCGAACGACTCTAGAACACTTCGTGCGCATGCGATCGCTCCGGTGCTCGGGTCACAGGTGACGATATCGCTGCGCTTCTCGGCCACGGCTCGGAGGGCCAGGTCTTCGGCTTCAGCGAGGTACTCGTCGATGTGCCGGGAAGTCACGTCGGCCACCTGGGAGTTGTTGTCGTATCCCTGCACCCGGATCTCGACCGGAAAATTCACGAGGGCGCCGGTCGCTTCGAGTCCGAGAAGGTCTTCGATCGTCGCGGCGTACTCCCGGCGTGTGAGAAGGCGAAGCTGTTGGCTGCGCAGCGTGGATGCGCTGCAGTTGATCGGAGGGAGCGGGAGGTCGGTAAGATCGTTCAGGATGTACTGCGCCACCTTCGTCGCGCAGTCACCGCTGCAGGCGCTCGGGTTCCCGAGCGGCATGTCGACGTCGATTTTAGTCGCGAGTGCTGCTTCGTCGGTCCAGTTGAGAAGTGTCGGCGCTGCGGTTGTCCCGCTTCCTTCGGTTCCGTGGCAGAAATGGCAGCTGTGGAGCGTGAACAGTTCCTCGCCCGTGGGGCCGGCGGGAGTGGGAACCGGTGTCGGAGTGGGTTCGGGCGTCGGGATCGGCGTGGGTGCGGGCGTCGCTGTCGCCATCGGCACTGGGGTCGAGGGCGGTGTTGGGGCCGGTGTCGCAGTCGGGTTGGGAGTTGCGGTCGGTGCCGGCGGCGGAGTTGCGCTGGCGGTCGGCGCGGGAGTCGAGGTTGCACCGGGTGTCGGCGTCGCGCCGGGCTCTGACTGCAGTCCCAGGTAGGTCGCCTCGACCAGCGATGCGGGGCCCGACCGGACGTCCCCGGAGAGTTCCCACAACATCGCGCCCCCGAGGTTGTGCGCGTTCACGTAATCGGTCTTGTGACCGATCGACTCCGGATCGTCGTAGGTGACCAGGATCCCGGCGCTCGGGGAGTAGGCCCACGGAGCGAGCGCCCCGGCATGCCAGTGGCGCGCGTAGCCGTTGGGCAGAAGGTTTGTAACGATGTCCCTGTAGTCGTAGTTGCCGGGCTCCCACGTACCGGGTGCAGCGCCGGTCGCAGACTGGAACAGGCCTGCATTGCTCGTTGGCACGCCGGTCCAGCCCCGTCCGTAGATTCCCATGCCGAGGACGAGCTGTTCGTTTGGAACGCCGGCCGCGAGATACGCCTGCACGGCAGCGTTGACGTTGAACTCGGTGCGCACGACGGGGTCGGGCGAAGGGTCGTCGGATGCGGCGTGCAGCGGTGCGTGGAGGCCCGTCGTGGATTCCCACGCGCCGTGGAAATCGTACGCCATTAGATTGATCCAATCGACGACATGAGCAATCTCGTCGAGCTCATAGTGCGCGTAGGCCGACGGACCGGCGGGCGCGGCGATCGTGAGTTGGTACTCGCCTCCGTCGAGGCTTTCCTGCGCGTCGAGCTGGGCGCGGAGTTCCTGCAAGAGAAGCGTGAAGTTCTCCTTGTCTTCTGGGCGCGTCGTGTTGGCCGGAAGACCGCCGCCTACGGGGTACTCCCAGTCGATGTCGATGCCGTCGAAGCCGTAGTCGAGCATGAACTGCACGCAGGACTGCGCGAAGGTCGCGCGGGCCTGCGCGGTGAGCGCCGCGTCCGAGAAGCGCCCTGACCAGGTCCACCCGCCGACCGAGAGAAGCGTCGCGAGATGCGGATGGTCCTGCTTGAGCTTCTGCAGCTGGTTGAAGTTGCCGCGAAGCGCGCCGGCGTCCCACGAGTCTCCTTCGTAGAACTTTTCGACGTCCGCATAGGGGTCGCCGAGTGTGCAACGGCCATCCGCTGAAACGTTCACGAACGCGTAGTTGATGTGGGTGAGCTTGTCCGCGGGAATGTCACTGACGTGGTAGTTGCGGTCGTAGATGCTCCACGAAGTGAAGTAGCCGACGATTCGTTTGTCGGGCGAAGGACCGGTCGGGCTCCCGGTCGGAGCCGGCGTGAGCGTTGGCGCCGCCGTCGGACTCGGGCTGGGACCACCGGGTGTCGGCGTGGGTCCGCCAGGGAACTCACAGGCCACTGCGTTGAACAGGCAGCCGGTCGGGGCTCCGGGGGGTGCGGCGACGCTCGCGTTGAATCCGACCGCAACGGAGGCACCCGGCGCGATGGTTCCGTTCCAAGGTGCGTTCTGGATGCGGTAGTGGCCTGGCGACGACGCGAGCAGATTTCCGTTCCAGACACTGGTGATCGTATCGGTGAGATCGAACTCGAGGACCCACCCGGACACGGTCGTCCCGCCGTGGTTGGCAACCACGAGATCGGCCGTGTAGCCCAGGCCCCAATCGGCCGACTTCGTGAGCGAGACCTGAATCGCGGCAGCCGCGGGGCGAGGTGTGGCAGTCGGTGCCGGGGTCGGCGGCGCGGTGGGCGCCGGCGTGGGCGTCGCCGGGACTCCGGGAGTGCTAGTCGCGGCCGGGGTGGGGCTTCCCGCAGCGCCAGCGATCCGGCAGGAGTGCCCGTTGAGTTTGAACGAGCTGGGAACGACCGGTTCTCCGCTGAAGGAGGCTCGGAAGCCGAGTCCCGTCGTCGCGCCCGGCTCGATGCGGGCATTGTCCGGGACGTTGCCGAGTTCGACCTCGCCGGCCTGGGCCACGACCTCCGCGCCCCAGATGTCCTCGATGTTCTGGCCTTCCGTAGCCGGGAACCGGAGGGTCCACCCATCGAAGGCGAGTTTAGTCCGAAGGTTCGTCACGAGGATCTCTGCGACGAAGCCACCGTTCCAGCTGCTCTGGATGGTGTAGTCGACCTCGCACTTCTTGTTCTTGGGGCAGGCCGTCGCGACGATCATCAGCGCAGCGAGGCCGATGGAACCCATCGCCCTCGTGGTGCGCCGCACGCGTGCGTGCCTGTCCAAACGCTCTGGTCGTGTTTCCATCGACTCCCCCAAAACCCGCGCGGGTGGATCGTCGTGAGCGGGGGGAGGCGGGTGTTTAGGCGTGGGAGGCTCGCGGCGGGCCGCGCTGTCGATCTCGTAGAACCCTAGGCGGACCATGATGCTGTTTGTACCGTTTTCTGCCGAACCGGACCAGCAGATGAAACATTTGTCGGAATTCTCGTGCGGCTTTGCTCGCTCGTTTGACAGCTCGCACGGCACCTGCACCGTCCGCCCGCCTCGGAACGTCATACCCGACGACGGCCTGCTTCCGGACGGAAGCGGAACGTCGCCGTGCCGAGTGATCTACGCGCCGTCTTCAAGCTTGCTGGGCGCGCGCTGCTGGTCGAGCGCGCTCATCGCTACGCCGACCATCGAGGCGACGTCGGCCACGTTCGCCGGAAGGATGAGGGCGTTGGTCTCGCGGGCGAGTTCGCCGAACCGGTCGACGTACTGTTCTGCGACCCGCAGTCGAACGGCGTCGCGGCCGCCCGGAAGCGTGACGGCCTCTGCCACCGCGCGAATTCCTCCGGACGTCGCGCGGGCGATCGCGAGGATCGCCTCGGCCTCACCCTGGGCCTCGTTGATCTGCGATTGCCGCTTGGCCTCCGACTCTTTTACAATCTTCTGCTTCTGGCCTTCGGCCAGGTTGATCGCAGCCTCCCGTTCGCCCTCGGAGGTGAGGATGACGGCGCGCTTCTCGCGCTCGGCGCGCATCTGCTTTTCCATCGCGGCGACGACGTCTTCTGGCGGATTGATGTTCTTGATCTCGTAGCGGAGCACCTTGATGCCCCAGGGTTCCGACGCCTTGTCCAGCTCTTTCACGACTTGGGTGTTGATCTGGGTGCGCTCCTCGAACGTGCGATCGAGTTCGATCTTGCCGACCTCACTGCGCAGCGTGGTCTGTGCAAGCTGACTGATCGCGAATTCGTAGTTGGCCGCGCCGTATGAGGCGCCTTCCGCGTCAAGAACCTGAAGATAGAGGACGCCATCGACGCCGACCTGGACGTTGTCTCGTGTGATGCAGACCTGCTCAGGGATGTCGACGGCGAGCTCGCGGAGGTCATGCCGGAAGCGAATGACGTCGACGAACGGAACGAGGACGTGGAAGCCGGCTCGCAGCGTCTTGTGGAACTTGCCGAGCCGTTCGACGACGTACGCGTTCTGCTGCGGAACGACGACGGCGGTCTTTGCGATCACCACGACCACGAGCACCGCGAAGAACAGTGCCACCCCTAGAAGTCCCGACATCAAAGCTCCTTTCTAGTCCGCTCCTGGGCGCGGCTCTGGAGAGACCCACAAGACGAGTCCCTCGACCTTGTTGACTCGACAGCGGGTGCCGCTCGCCAGGGGCGCGGCTCCCGCGGTCCGAACCGACCACGTCGAGCCGCGGAATTCGGCCGTGCCGACGCTGCTGGGCTCGAGAACTTCGGTGAGTACCACGGAGTTGCCGACGATCTCACCGCTGTGGCTGCCTTCTGTCGCGGTCCATCGTTTCGAGAGCGGCTTTCGGAGGAAGGCGACCGCGACAAGCGCGACGACAGCAAAGGAAACGCTCTGAACCCACATGGACTCGAGAAGGCCGCTCGTCGCACCGACTCCGACGACGATGGCGGCCAACCCGAAGAAGAACATGAAGAAGTCTGTTGGGATGAAGACCTCGATCACGAAGAGCGAGAGTCCGATCAGAATCCAAATCCACCAAGGCATCTGATGGAGAAGTTAAGCACGATTTGAAGGACGTCAAGAAAGTGCTGCGGGCTCGGGCGCAGCACGTGCACGGCGGACGCTATTCGGCGTTGGCTTCCTTCTCGTGGTCGGTCTCGTGCTTCTCGAGACACTGCTGCACGCATGTAGAGTCGTCGCCTTCGTCGGCGCACTTCGACGTGCATTCTTCCTGCGTGTCCTTCTCGCCGCCTACGCCGCAGCTGCCGCAATGGGCAAAGGCCGGGACGGCGAAAGTGAGGCTGGCAATGATCACGGCGGTGTAGCGGGCGATGCTATTCATGAATTCGACTCCTTTGGGAACGCATTGGGTGAGGACGGGATAGCCCGCGGGGGGCGTACATGGAAGCTGGCACGGGCATTAACAAAGCTAATGATTCTAACCAATGATGCGGTTGTTCGTTAGTGGTCAAGTCGCCAATCATCGCCAGGCCGTTGGCGCGGCCAGCACGGCCCCGCTCGACATCCTGACCGTAGCTGGGACTGGGGCGACGAGCACGATCACGGTCGCCCCGTGTGCGAGTAGCGTCTTCGACATGCCGTCGTCCCCGGTCGGCGCGCAGCTGTACTCGAGTGATGGCCGCGTGTTGTACGCCGGAGCGTCGGTGGATCATGGCTCGCTGACGCATGACTGGGGGTACTACATGATCCCCGAGGCTCTTCTGACAAACCAGCTGCTCGTGCCGTGGGCGGATGGCTGCGACCCGACGATCCCACCGGCATGCACGCAGAACGGCAGCCCCGTCTGGGTCACTCCTGTTTGCGACACCTAGGTCTATGCAGACTTCGATCTCGATGGTGCGTCCGACAAGATCGTTCTGAATGGGGACGGCGACACCTGGGAGGCTTCGAAGAACGGCTGGTAGCTGAAGCGGTTCGACTAGTCGTCTGGGGCCCCGCGCTCTCGTGTTTGGCCGCCGGCTTCGCTTGGGATCGGAAGCCGGCGGTCTCAGGAGGGAAGCCATGGCTCGTCGGTTCGTCCAGGTTTGCGGAACCTTGATCCTTCGCCGCTCGTTCACCAACTTCGCGAAGCTGTTCCGAGAGGCTGCCGTTCTCGTGTTTTTCGGGCAGGATCCTGCGCACCGGCGAAGTGATGATTCCAGCCGCGCTCGTCGGCGCGTTCATGCTCGTCACCGGGGTAGGAATGCTCACCGGAGCGAGGTGGGTGCTGCCGATGATCGCGGCCTACCCCGGCTGATGGGGGCTTGCTCTCGCACCCGCTGCTGCACTTGGGCGGAACTCGCGAACGCGCAGGCGGTCGCCGATGCGGCCGCACCGGCGAACGACAGATGTCGGTGTTATTTCGAAGAAAATACCTCTAGGGTCCTCAAGCGCCCCCCCTGCTCAGGCCGATCGGTTCGGTAGGGGCTGAGAGCTGCACATGGGGCTTTTGCAGAGTCGAATCGAACCATCATCCAGACGTCGTGCGAGGAGGGGAGCTGTGCTCTTCCCGGCCCTCGTGTTGCCGTTCGTCGCCGCAGTGGCGTTCGCTGCGTCGCCCGAGAGCCATTGGCTTCTCTCTCCGGAGTTCTCGGAACGGGCGCGTGACGTGCCCACCGGAAACCGGCTCCGCGTCGAGGACGTGCCGCTCGAAGATCCCCGGCCGCAGGCCGCGCGCGCGGCTCGCTCTGCGAACGCCGCCGCGGGCCAGGCGACGGGTGCCTTGAGCCTGCGTCGCGTGGAGGTCTTTCGCCCGGGGGCGCTGATCGTCGTGCACCGTGGCACGCGGACGGTGTCGGTCCCGGCGCCCGACACCGCGTACTTCGCCGGCACTGTCGAGGGGCGCCCCGGTTCGTTCGCGTTCCTCTCGGTCGATGCGGAGCGCCGCACGCGGGGCCTCGTTTCGGACGGCGAGGGGATGTGGACCGTGACCTCGGAAAACGGAACGCCTGAAGTTCAGCTGGTGGATTCGAACGAACCTGTCGGAGAGGGGGCTGCGCCCTGGGCCTGTGGGAGTGGTGGGGCGCTCGAGCCGCCGCCTTCTCTTGCGGCCGTGGCCGCGGCGGCCGCCGATCAGCTGAATGCCGCGTCGGCGGATGCGTCGGGGCTGTATGTCGCAGACATCGCGCTGGAGACCGATTGGGAGTTTCACCAGCTGTTCGACTCGACCGAGGAGGCGGTCGCGTACATCGGCGACCTGTTCGCTGCGATGTCCGCGATTTACGAACGCGACGTCGGCACGGTACTGCGCGTGAGCCATCTCTCGTTGTGGCCCGACGGCAAGGATCTAGATCCGTGGGACGTGGAGACTACCAGCGGAGGGTTCTACGAGTTCAGGGACGACTGGCGGGCCAACATGGGGGGCGTACCCAGGACCGTCGCGCACTTCCTCTCCGGAAAACGGACCGGAGGCGGGATCGCGTATGTGGGTGCCCTGTGCTCGGGCTCCTACGGGTACGGGTTCACAGGCAGCATCAACGGTCAGTTTAGTACGACGGACTCCAGGTTCTTGTGGGACATCATGGGCGTGAGTCACGAGCTCGGTCACAACTTCGGGAGTGGCCACACCCACTGCTATTCCCCGCCGATCGATGAGTGCTACGGCTCGCAGAATGGTTGCTACGCCGGCTCGACGAGCGTTCCCACGAACGGCGGTGGAACGATCATGAGCTACTGCCATCTCCGCTCGGGCGGGTACTCGAACATCAATCTCTGGTTCGGGCGCGAGGGGCAGTACGGCGACGATAGCCTTCGGGTTCCCGACATCATGCGCGCGCGGGTGTTGTCGGCTTCGTGCATTGACGAAGTCGCGGACCCGCCGACCGTTACCTTGACTGCGTTGCCGGCGGCGATCCTCGCTGGCGAGACGACGACCCTCGCGTGGGAATCGACGAATGCGGATGCCTGCGAGTTCGTGCAGGGGGGTGGTGGTTCGGTGGTGCCCGCCGGCGAGGTCGTCGTGCAGCCGGGCACGACGCGGACGTACGAGATCGAGTGCCACGGCATCGGCGGAACGAGTTCGGATCAGATCGACGTGATCGTCACGCGGCCGCAGACGGTGCTCTCCCTCTCCGCGGGCGTGATTCGACTGGATGGTCCACCGAGCGCAGCGTCCCGCATACAAATCCGAAGCTTCTCCGGGGTCGAAGCCCCGTACCTCGACATCTATGATCGCAGGACGGAGATCCGCCTGTCGGACGGCGTTCCCTGTGTGCACGATCGGAACCGCGTTCGCTGTACCGGTGTCTTCTTGTCGGTCGAGGTGTTCCTCGGGAGCGGTCGGGATCGCGTGACGGTCCGTGGTGATGTCCCGGTGCATCTCGACGGTGGTGCCGGCGACGACGTTCTCCGAGGTGGCGACGGGAACGACGTGTTGGTGGGCGGCGAGGGCCGCGATCGGCTCCTCGGGCGCGGCGGCGGCGATTCCCTAGAGGGAAACGAAGGCGACGATCGTCTCGACGGCGGCACCGGCGACGACTTCCTGCAGGGGGGCTACGGCGCGGACACACTGATCGGCCGGGATGGGACGGACACAGCGATCTACGTGGATCGAACCGGTGCTGTTCATACGACACCCGACAACGTGCCGGACGATGGCGAAGCGGGCGAAGGCGACAACATCCGACATGATGTCGAGCTGTTCGGGTAGGGCCGCAGCGTCTCGGCGCCCCGTGTCGGCTTCGGTCCGAGGGAGCCGAGTGCTAGGCGGTACGTCGGGCCGACCTGCTCTCTAAAGCCGGGATGACCCGCGAGAAGGCCGTTCTCCTCGATCGTTTAGAAAATCACTTCCGCGATCGCGTCTTAGTGCGTCTGCGCGATTCCAGGCGTTGTTGATTCCGGCCCACAGCACGATCAACTCGGGTTCGTAGCGATCCAGGTAGTCGGTCCAGCGCTTCTGGATCTGAGCCGTATTCGCCCCTGGGACTCCGAGGTTGACCACGCGGAACTGCGTCGATCCGTTCCGGATACCCGCGGCCCTTGCCCCAGGTATGGGAATCGCCGACGCAGAGAATGACTCTATGTGACGTGGTGTCTTTGAGCGCGGCCAGTTCGAGGACCGCGACTGCTGTCGCGATCCGAGCCAGCGCCTCGAGGCTGACGAACTCGAGGACCAGGTCGAGGAGAACGAGCGCCGAGCGCCGGGCGCTAGGCGCTAGGCGCTAGGCGCCGAAGTTGAACCGGGGTCGACTCGTCGTCTCGATCCAATCGCGCTGCGATCCGGCGTGTGGCGCCGCGAAGCCGCCACGGCGCCTAGTTCCGCCGAAGGACGCACCACAGCCCGGCGCCAGCCTTGGCCGCCTTGCCCGACCAGTTTCCGGGCAGGGCACGGGCGACTTCCTCGGGCGGAAGATGAATGGGCGTCTGGTCGCCGCGCGAGTTGACCCACACCAGAGCGCCGCCCGGCCGCAGGACCCGGGCGGCCTCGGCCGGGAACAGCAGCATGTTCATCAAGACGAGCACGTCGGTGCTGTCGTCGCGCAGCGGGAGCCGGCTCGCGTCGGTCCGAACGCGACTTCCCCACTCGGGCTTTAGCCGGATCAACATCTCGTGTGAGAGGTCGAGCGCGTAGAGACGGTCGAAGTGGCTGGAGAGAACCTCCGTGCCGGGGCCGGTGCCGGCGCCGAGTTCCACGCACGACGCGCCGGAAACGTTCCCCCGCTCGAGTGCGTCTTCCAAAGAGACGAGCGGTTGGGCGGAATGTTGGCTCGCCCATTCGGGAGCAAGGTTGTCAAAGAGCGTCGCCACCTTCTTCGCGCGCGTCGGCGTCCAGCCGCCCGGATCGAAGGCCACCTGCTGTGTCACTTTCCGCATGGGATGGTCCGGGCCTGGGCCGTCCGTGGAGGGGGCAATCGGATCCAGGTCGGGGAGGTGGGTGATCATGGCTTGCGACAGTACCGCGCAGAGAGGACCCGTCGAGTCCGTGCATCACACGGCGCAGAGCGCCTTCACGTGCGTGCACTGCTCGTCGTTCTCCGGCGACGCTCGGTCGTCGGCGTCGCCGAGTCGTCGGGACTGGATCACGGCCTCGAAGTCCGTCGGCTCGGCCTGGCCGTGCCGAATGAGGTGGAGCGCGACGGTCGTACCAGTGCGCCCGACGCCGCCCCAGCAATGGATGTAGACGGTTTCGTCCTTCGCCAGCGATTCGTCGAGGACGTTCTGGATTTCCATCTGTGTCTCGGGGGTCGGGATTCCGAGATCCGGGACCTCGAATCGCAGGCACTCCACGTCGACGCCGAGCCGTGCCGCGGCCTCGCGGACGAGAGGTTCGTAGGACGCGAATGGCTGCCCGGAGGCGTTCGTCTCGCCGGCTTGCATGAGGTTCACGATCCGGCGGACGCCGGCGGAGAGGAGCGCCTGGATCTTCGTCGTGGCCTTTTGCGGATCGAGATCGCCAGGGTACGGTCCGGCGATGACGCTGCCGGGGTTTGCCCAATAGGCCTGGTAGAAGGGGCTCGGCAGGAGCGGCCAGGCCCCTGCGAGCGCATCCGCGAGCCCGCGGACCTCTTCGCCGCGGGCGAGGAGCCGCCGCCATGTAGGAGGAATCCCTTCCTCGCCGAAGTGGGCGCCGGCGAGTTGGCCGACGATTGCGGCGGTGGTGTCGGCGTCCTCCCCGAGGTTCGCGGCGAGCAGGATCGCCGATTCGAAGGAGTCGGTGCGCGCGAAGCACCAAAGGGCCGCCTCGAGGGACCGAAGGACGTAGCCGCTCCCTCGGATCTCGTCTGCCGTCTTGTCGCGGCCGCTTCCCGAAGCGAGCGCTGCGATGGACGGTGCAAGATCGGAATCGAACGTCGTCGCCGGCACCGGGCGTAGAATCTCTTCTTTCGCCTCGCCGCGGAGAGCTCGCAGGAGAAACGCCGCATACAGTCGGCACGCGTCGACGGCTTCGGGCGCGCCGTGCGTCGTGCGAGAGCTCTCACCGGCCATGCGCACGGCCGTCTCCGGCTCGCGACGGAAGTAGATGACGACCGGCGCGAGGCGCATGAGCGATCCGTTGCCCGCGTCGCCGGGGTCGGTCGATCCCGCGAAGGGCTCGCCGTCCGCCCGGAAGCGTCGCAGTGCAGCCGAGACGGTCGTGCCGATGTCGAAGCAGCGGCCGTTGCTCGAGAGGTAGGCATCCTGCGTCCAACGCACGTAGCGTCGCATCTGGTCGGCGGGGTCGAAGCCGCGGGAGTCGAGGAGGCTCCGCGCGAGGCACAACGCCATCGAGGTGTCGTCCGTCCACTGGCCGGCTTGAAGATCGAACGGGCCACCGCCGATCATGTCGGTGAGAGGCGTGAAGGATCCGCGCGGGCGGAATTCGACGGTCGTGCCGACGGCGTCTCCGGCTGCGAGGCCGAGCAGGGCGCCGCGACAGCGGGCTCGATCGTGGTAACTCATGCTGAGACGCTACCATCGCGCTGAGGACAACGATTGTCCGCTCGGCCCGGCTCGGCTCTACTCTTGTGGATCGCGTGCTTGGCAGATGCGTCGGCCGGTGAGGTACCACGTGTTCATGGGGCCCTTGCCCTTGAGCTCGACCGAACCGCGCTCCTCGAACGTGTAGTCGTCCTGGAGTCGGACCCGGACGGCGTCGGAGACCTGAATACTGCCGGGCTCGCTCGTGGACTCCATCCGGCTCGCGACGTTCACCACGTCTCCCCACAGGTCGTACGCGAACTTCGAGGTTCCGACGATGCCGGCGACGACGGTGCCCGTGTGGATTCCCGTACGCATCCGGAGGGGTCGCCCCGAGCTCTCCGCGTAGCCGCGCAGGGTCTCCTGCATGTCGAGCGCGAACTCGGCTATTTGCTGGGCATGGGTCGAGGTGCGGTCGGGGACTCCGGCAACCACCATGTAGCAATCCCCGATCGTCTTGATCTTCTCCAACTTGTGCTTCTTGGCGAGGGCGTCGAGGAGGCCGAAGACGTCGTTCAGCATCTCGACGACCTGCCTGGCGCCGAGCCGCTCGCTCATCTTTGTGAAGCCGACGATGTCGCTGAAGAGGACCGAGACTTCGGGGAACGAGTCGGCGATGCCTTCCTCGCCGCCCTTCAGTCGGTCGGCGATGGTCGCGGGGAGCACGTTCAGAAGGAGGTGCTCACTGCGCGAGGTCTGTTCGGTGAGTTCGTCGGTCTGCTTCGAGAGCTCCTCGTGGGCATTCTCCAGCTCTTCCACCTGCCGTCCGACCGAGGTCACCATCGCGTCGAAGGTCGCTCCGAACGTCGCGATCTCACCGGAGCCTTTGATCTGGGCACGCGCCGAGAGATCCCCGCTCGAAACGCGATCGGCGGCCGCCGCGATCTCCTCGATCGGCGCAAGGACACGCCTGCGGATCAGAACCACGGACATGAGGGTCGTGAGGAAGAGGGTGCACGCGAGGAGCATGTCGAAGCGTTTCACCGAACGCTCACGATCGTTCAGTGCCGCTACGGCCGTCTCGGTGCGCGACTCGATCATGTCCTGGAACTCGCCGATGGGCTCCATGATCGTCGCTTTCGCTTCGTGGTACCGCTTGCCGTGCAGGAGCTGGATGGCGCGTTCCCGATCCGGCGGTCCCTCGCGGGCGAAGTTACCGGTCCCGTCGTCGAACCGGCCCTGCATGGCGTTGATCGCGACGTTTTCGATCTGGACGAGGTCGTCCGAACGCGCCTGGGACTCGCTGAGCTTGTCGAACTCGGTGGTCGTGAAGCCCGCCTCGAGCATGCGGTCGCGCAGCGACTGCGCCCGGTGCTCCTCTCCTGTGGGCGTCTGGCCCGCCGCTACGAGGTCCCAGTAGACACCTTCGTAGCCCTCCGGTCGCGGAGCGTCGCCGTTGCGGATCGCGAGCACGGTCTCGAAATACTTCCGGTACTTTTCGTCTCCGGTGGCAGCGTACGTTCGTGCGAACCGGGTGAGGTCGTCGGAGGACTGCCGAAGCTGGTCGGCGAGCTGGAAGGATTCGAAGCGCCGGTGCTCGGCCTGCTCGGTTTCCCTCTGGGTCTGCTCCATGACCAGGGCGACCGCGATCAGGCCGGTGGCGAGGAGGAGCTGAACGCCGAGGACGACGAAGAGGATGGTTCGGATGCGCATGCGAGCCTGGTCCCTATAGAGGATCGAGGGTTCTGAGAGAACCGCGCCGGGGTCGAACGGCTGTTCGAGCGAATCCGTCATTCCGGACGAGGGTTCGCTGGAGCGGTCGCCACGGCGTGCCGATGGCACGGGTAGGGCGCCGGTACGACTTTCGCGTCCTCGGTGACGTGACCGAATCTGGCGCTGGCACGATCGGTGAGGAAGGCGCCTCCGACGGGCGCACGACCGCGAAGCGTTTGGGTCGCGGCCGCGGCGGGCCGCCGGCGCCCACGATCCAGGAGGCACCTCTGGACCTCGGTCACCCGTCGTTCACGGAGGCGCTTTGCTCGCTCGAGGAGTTCGACGTCTCCAGCCAGACCGTAGGGAACGAGCGGTACTCAAAGTTCCTGATCCACGTTCACACCGATCAAATCTGCTACTTCGATACGAACGCGTTCGCGGTCCACGCGGACTTCGTCCTCGCGGAGCTCACGAAGAAGTGGAGCACCGAATCCAGTCTGCTCCGGCCCCTCGCGAAGCGCTACAGTCGCTGGCAGGTCCGCGGGCGACTGAAGGCTTACAATCGAAACTGCGAAGAGTTGAAGCCGGAGTTCCTGCTTGGCACGTTGGTCCACCACACGGATCAGGACATCTACACGCTCGCGCTCTGGGAGGGCGATCTCGCCGCGCCGACCGACATCCGTGGGGTCTACGACAAGATGCAGAAGACGTTCCATCTCGGCGCTGAGGTGAAGTTGCGTCCGAACAGCACGCGCCAAGAAGGTCTGCTGGATCATCCCGCGATCGGAGGCGGCTCGTGCTTGCGCCCGTTCATTTCGTTATCCCTCCATCTCGCCCCCGCGCCTCGCGCGGCCGGGGTGGGACGAAGCGAGCCGCGGTCACCGGCGGCCAGCAGGAATCTTGGAGGGGAACACGAAATGCTCGATCTACTGAATATCGCCCGAACCGAAGCCGATGGCGGCGACCTCTTGGGCCTGCTCCAGGGCCTGTTCGAGCCGGCGGACATCCGCCCCGACGGCTACCCCGAGGCGGTCGTCTGGAAGGGTGGGAACTTTGCCGGAGACATCAACCCGATCGCCCACTCGCTGACAGACGCGTACGCGCTCCTGGGCACTCTGGCGGCAGTCGACGTTCTCGGGCTCCCCTACTACGGCGTCCCGATGTGGGCGCAGTACCGCCACGACATGAAGCTGGAGCCGCTCTCGTGGTTCGGCAACCTGCCGTGCGCCTCGATCAAGTGGTCGACCGCCGGCGACGCATACGTCAACGACGGGAAGGGCGGGAAGGTCGTCGTGATGGGCAAGTCGGGCAACGCGCCGCTCCGCACGCAGGCCGGTGTCTACTGCAACGTTCGGCCCTACGGCTGCATCACCGTCGTGCGCTGCATGCCGTGCCTGCCGTACTCGCAGGACAAGGCGAAGTTCGATGTCAGCGCGGAGACCGGAATCATCCACTCCGAGATGAACACTCCGGGTGTTCAGATGGCGCACGCGTGTCGCCGCTTCCTGCAGATGGTGCACGAGACCGGGCGCATCGGGCGCGTCGCGTTCAAGCCGACCCAGGCCCAGGAAGACGGCATCAACGCGGGTATCCTCTCCTGGATGCTGCAGGGTACGAAGTTCCAGGTCGGTCGCAAGTACGCGGTCGATGGCTACGTGGAGCACCGCGAGCGCGTCGACCGCATCATCGCGCTGCTCCCGGCCGACTTCAAAGCCGGCATGGAGAACTGGGGCGGTCGGGTCGAGCAGCACATCTCCGACACGAACTACGGTCTGCTGCTGTGGGACCTGATCGACCATCAAGACTCCATCATCCTTGCGACGGATCTCGACGGCGACCGCCTGACCGATCTTCTCGCCGACGTGTCGGAGCCGCTGCGTCACTTCGGCCAGCTCGTCATCGACAAGGTCGGCGCGGAGGCCGACATGAAGAACCTCTGGAGCGAGATGGGCTACACGACGGGCAACGGCCGAGATATGACGTCGGTCATGTACCGCATGGAGGGCCCTCCGATTCACGAGCAGACGCTCGGCTCGGCCGACGCGATGTTGCTTCGTCTCCTCGAGGGAGACGAGTCGATGGGCGGGAAGAAGAAGCCCTACGACCCGCGGATCCACTTCGTTCTCATCCGCGAGGCCTATCTCGACGCGAATCCGGGCAACGAGCGGCTGGCGGCGTGGCTGGATACGGCGCTGGCAAAGTTCGATGAGATCTACGGGGCAGAGCGCCCCGGTTTCCTCACGGGTTACGAGAAGTTGAAGGCCGAGATCACGCCCTGGGCGGGCTGACGGGAAGCCGCCTCCGCAAAGGTGCTACAGGATCGACCATGAGCACCGAGTCTCTGCCGACCACCGAAGACATCATCGGACCCGACACGTTCGCGCAGCACGGGTATCCGCACGCGGCGTGGAAGCGTCTGCGTAACGAGGCGCCCGTACATTGGTTCGACCTGAAGGGCGGGGTCGGCTTCTGGGCGATCACCAAGCGGGACGACATCGTTTCGATCTCGAAGCAGCCGCAGCGTTTCCTGAACGGCCCGCGTCTCGCGATCTTCGAAGAGGGGGCTCCCGTGGAAGGGGAGCGGACGCTCGCACGTCATCTCCTGAACATGGACCCGCCCGATCACCAGGCGTTCCGGCGCGTCGCGGCAGGGTGGTTCACACCGCGGGGCATCCATCGTCGTCGTGGGGAGGTCCGGCAGATTACGCGCGATCTCTTGACCGAGATGGGGGGCGACGGCGAAGAGCGGGAAGGAGACTTTGTCGCCGATTTCGCCGCTCCGCTCACGCTGAACGTGCTGGCAGACATGCTCGGCGTTCCACGCGAGGACTGGCACCTCATGTTCAAGTGGACGAACCAGATCGCCGGTTCGGCCGACGAGGAGTACAAGACGGGCGACGTGCCCTTCGAGGGCGTTGAGCAAGCGCGCACGGGCCTTTTCGAGTACTTCACGGACCTGGCCGACGAACGGCGCAAGGCGCCTCGCGACGACATGGTCAGCATCCTGTCGACGGTCGAGATGGATGGTGCGCCGATGCCCGCATTCGAGCTTCTGTCGTATTTCCTGCTCCTCGTCGTCGCGGGCAACGAAACCACGCGAAACTCCGCAAGTGGTGGCCTTCTCGCTCTGATCGAGAACCCCGACCAGATGACGAAGCTGCAGGGCGATCCCTCCCTCCTCGACGATGCGGTCGAGGAGATCGCGCGCTGGACCGCGCCGGTGATCCAATTCTGTCGGACGCCCACCGAGGATTTCGAGCTTCGCGGTCAGAAGATCCGCGCGAACGAATCCATGTGCCTGCTGTACCCCTCGGCCAATCGCGACGAGGATGCGTTCGAGAATCCGGATCAGTTCCGGATCGATCGCAACCCTAACCCTCATGTCGGCTTCGGAATCGGGGAGCACTTCTGCCTGGGTGCGCACCTGGCCCGGTTGGAGCTGCGTGTGATCTTCGAAGAGCTCGGGGCGCGCCTCGAGTCGGTCGAGCTCGCCGGGCCGGTCGAGCGGATGCGGTCGAGCTTCCTCGGCGGGGTGAAGCGCATGCCCTTGCGCTACCGCTTGCGGCCGAACTGAGGGCGTCGCCCGACGGAGCCGAACCGGTAGTAGTTCCCGAGCCTCGGTCGTGCGCATCAGCCCACGTCTCAACGTCGGGCCGGCCGAGTTGGGGGGTGATGTCTCAGTTCAGGTCGACCGCGAAGTCCCGAAGGACCTTGAGGGGGATGATCTCGAGAGCCTTGTGGTGGGTGCGAGTGAGCCACACGCGGGGGGCCGCCTCGCTCTGGTAGGCCTCGAGCCACCGCGCCGCACACAGGCACCAGCGGTCGCCCGGTTTGAGGCCAGGGAACCCGAACTCGGGGCGCGGGGTCGACAGGTCGTTCCCTCGTAGGCGGGAGAAGTCGAGGAACTCCTCCGTCAGTTCGACGCACACGGTGTGGGAGCCGCCGTCTTGCTCGCTCGTGTTGCAGCACCCGTCGCGGAAGAATCCGGTCAAAGGGTTGTTGCTGCAGTCCTCGAGAGGCTCCCCGAAGACGTTGGTGGACTCGTCCATCTGCTCTTCCGACACGGCTTCTCCTTTTAGCGGGAATATCCCGGCGCGCCAGCAGGCTTGACCCGGCGCGGTCGGTAGCGTTCCGTCACGAGTTCAGTGAGCGCCGATCCGAAACCCATCATCGACGGAGCCCGTCTGCGCAAGAGCTACGGCGACCGAACGGTGCTCGCAGACGTCTCGCTCACGCTCCACGCAGGCGAGCGGGTGGGCCTGGTCGGCAACAACGGCTCGGGGAAGAGCACGCTCGGTCGAATTCTCGCGGGGGTCGAGACCCTCGAAGGCGGAGCGATCGCTCTTCGTCGCGGTGCGGTCGTCGATTACCTGGGACAGGAGCCGAACCTGCCCGCCGGCGAGACGGTGCGGCACGTCGTGTTGCACAGCCTCGATGCGTGGAGCGGGGCGAAGAAGCGGTACGAAGAGGCCACGGCCGGTCTCGCCGAAGGAACCGGAGACGTCAACGCGCTCGTCGTGACGCAAGCGGCGGCGGGAGATGAGCTGGAACGACTCGGCGGCTGGGAGCGTTTGCACGAAGCCGAGGCGATCATCGGCCATCTGGGCATTCGCGACCCGGGTCGTAGCGTAGACTCTCTGAGCGGCGGGGAGAGACGGCGCGTCGATCTCGCACGCGTTCTGGTCGGAGACCCCGATCTCGCAATCCTCGACGAGCCCACGAA
Source organism: Candidatus Binatia bacterium (assembly GCA_029243485.1). Lineage (NCBI taxonomy): Bacteria > Candidatus Binatota > Binatia (SeqCode) > Binatia bacterium. The sequence continues at coordinate 51,201 of JAQWRY010000073.1, forward strand.
CCACCTCGACGTCGCGACGATCGAGTGGCTCGAAGAGCACCTCGTCAACGAGTTCAAAGGCGCGCTCCTCCTGATCACGCACGATCGCTACGTGCTCGATCGCGTGACCACGCGGACTTTCGAGCTCCACCGCGGTTCGGTGATGAGCTACGCGGGCGGGTACGCGACGTATCTCGAAGCCAAGGCGGAGCGAGAGGCGCAGGAAGAGCGGACGGAGCGCAACCGGCAGAACTTCCTGCGGACCGAGCTGGAGTGGCTCCGTCGTCGGCCGAAGGCGCGAAGTACCAAGCAGAAAGCGCGCGTCGACCGGGCGGAAGCGGCTCGCGACCAGAAGAAGCCGGAGAAGGAGCGCGTTGCGGCGCTTCGCTCCGGAATGTCGCGACTCGGCAAGACGATCCTCACGCTGGAGGGTCTGTCCCTCGAGCGGGACGGCCGTCGGCTGATCGACAAGCTCGATCTTCGTCTGGGCCAGGGGGACCGAGTCGGAATCGTCGGGCCGAATGGCTCCGGTAAGACCAGCCTCCTGCTCTGCCTGCTCGACCAGCTGACGCCGACGGCCGGCGTGAAGACCCTGGGGGAGAACACGAAGCCCGGGTATCTCGATCAGATGCGTGGACAGCTCGACGAGACGCGCTCGATCCGGGAGTCGGTCGCCGAGGATCAAAACGAGATCTCGATCGGAGACGAGCGACTCGACGTTGCGTCGTATCTCGAGCGGTTTCTTTTCGATCGGCCGGCGCAACGTCACCAGATCGCCACGCTCTCCGGCGGCGAGCGCGCGCGCGTGTGCCTCGCCCGGCTCCTTTGTCAGAATGCGAACCTCCTGCTCCTCGATGAGCCGACGAACGATCTCGATGTGGCGACGCTCGGCGCACTCGAGTCGATGCTCACCGAGTACTCGGGTTGTGCGCTGGTCGTAAGTCACGATCGGTGGTTCCTCGACCGCGTCGCGACGTCGATCCTCGCGTTCGAAGGAGACGGTCGGGTGGTCCTACACGCGGGAGGCTACACCGAGTACCGTGAGCGCGTCGCGCGCGAAGAGGCGGCTCGTGCGAAGACGCAGACGAAGCCCGTCGTCGCGAAGGTGCCGCCCCGGGAGAAGACGACCGCGCCGAAGAAGCTCACCTTCGCAGAGAAACGCGAGCTTGATGGCCTTCTGGAGAAGATCGACGTCGCAGAGGGCTTGGTGCGTTCTTTGGAGGAGCAACTGGCGGATCCAGCGACGTACCGCGACCGGGGCGACGCGGTGGCGGTGCTCCGGGCCGACCTCGAGTCCGCCGGCGCGTCGGTGGCGGAGCTGACGGCGCGGTGGGAAGAGCTCGAGGAGAAGCAAGCCGCGTTCGAGAGCTAGCTCAGCCCCGTCGCTGCACTCGTCGGTCGACCCGGGGGTCTGCGGCGGGCACGGAGGCCTGTGCTGATCTCGACCAGGCCCGGATCGGGAGCGGGGCCCTGGCGTCCGATGGAACGTGGCGCGAAGTGAACGCCGCTCTCTGTCGGCTGGTCGGATGCGATGCTGAAGACCTCGTCGGATACGCGTTGACGGAGGTTCTTCATCCCAACGAGCCGCGAGCGGGGAGCACCGAGCTCAGCACGATCTCTCGCGTATCGAGACCGGACGAATGCGGCCTCACACTCGGGAGTTTGCTCTTCGGGAGTGGCTCGCCGAAGTCGTCGATCCGATGCGAAGCCTGGCGGAGGTGAAGGGGCTCGTGCGAGAGTGAGCTTCAGTTCGTCGTCGAAGATGCCGGGACGGGAGTCCCTACGCGGTAGTGCGCGCTCATCTTCAAGCCGTTCGTTCAGGGCGACGAACCGAAGCCGGGCACCGGACCCGGGAGTGAAGCGCTTTGAGATGTAGAGACGGGATGTTGGCCATCTCCGTGCCATCACTTATGTTCAAAGCCCATGTCTGCTTCCAACGGCAGCGACCTTCCTGAGTACGACGCCGTCGTCGTCGGGGCCGGATTTGCTGGGCTCTATATGATCCATCGTCTGCGCGGCATGGGACTCTTGGCCCGCGTCTTCGAGACGGGACACGACGTCGGCGGGACCTGGTATTGGAACCGGTATCCGGGCGCGCGCTGCGACGTCGAGAGCCTCGAGTACTCGTATCAGTTCTCCGACGAGTTGCAGCAAGAGTGGGAGTGGTCTGAGAGGTACGCGACGCAGCCCGAGATTCTTCGCTACGTGAACCACGTCGCGGATCGATTTGATCTCCGCCGCGACATCGAGTTCGAGACGCGGGTCGAGTCTGCGATGTTCGACGAGGATACGAGTCGCTGGCACGTAGAGACCGCGGGCGGGCACGCGACGGCGCGCTTCGTCATCATGGCGACGGGTTGCCTGTCGTCCGCGAACACGCCGAAGTTCGAAGGGCTCGACACGTTCGGTGGCGACACGTTCCACACTGGTCGCTGGCCGCACGAGGGTGTGGACTTCACGGGAAAGCGCGTCGGGATCATCGGTACGGGCTCGTCGGCGATCCAGTCGATCCCGCACATTGCCGTCGAGGCGAAACACCTCTTCGTGTTCCAGCGCACCGCGAACTACTCCGTTCCGGCGCACAACAAGAAGCTGGACCCGGAGATCGTCGCCGCGATCAAGGCCGACTACCCGAACTTCCGCGCCGAGAACAAACTCATGCCGTCGGGCTTCGGAGCACGCACATCGCGGAACATGGAGCAGGGTGCGCTCGAGGTCGACGCGGTGGAACGTGAGGCTGCTTACGAGGCGCGCTGGGAGCATGGGGGCTTGTCGTTCCTCGGTTCCTTCAATGACCTGCTCTTCAGTCGGAGCGCCAACGACACCGGGGCGGACTTCGTTCGCCGCAAGATCCGCGCGACCGTAGAGGATGCGAAAGTCGCAGAACTGCTTGCCCCCAAGAGCGTCCTTGGCTGCAAGCGGATGTGCGTCGATACCGGCTACTACGAGACCTACAACCGGCCGAACGTCACCCTGGTCGACGTGAGTGAAGCGCCGATCGAGAAGATCACGAAGACCGGACTGCGCGTCGGCGCGGAAGGCTACGAGCTCGACTGCATCGTGCTCGCCACGGGCTTCGATGCGATGACCGGCGCGCTTGGGAAGGTCGAGATACGGGGCCGCAACGGGCGCTCGCTCGCCGACAAGTGGGCGGAGGGTCCGCGAACCTACCTCGGTCTGCAGACCGTGGGGTTCCCGAACCTCTTTACGATCACCGGCCCCGGAAGTCCGTCGGTGCTCACGAACATGCTCCCGTCGATAGAGCAGCACGTGAACTTCATCGCGGACTGCATCGAGCGCATGCGCGAGACCGGAGTGTCCATGGTCGAGCCAACCGCCGAGGCGGAAGACGCCTGGGTCGAGCATGTGAACGAGGTGGCGGGGGTTACGCTTCTGCCGACCTGCAACTCCTGGTACCTCGGCGCGAACATCCCGGGCAAGGCGCGGGTCTTCATGCCGTACTTGGGCTTTCCGATGTACGTGGAGAAGTGCGAAGAAGTCGTGGCGAACGACTACGAAGGCTTCGAGTTCCGCTGACGGTCAGATCTCGAAGTCGGAGCAGTAGTCGGCGAAGCGCGCACGAATGCCGTCGCGGCTGAGACCGAACCCTTCGGGTGAGTGCTCATGCACGTGGCGAGGTTTCTCCGCCTCGGCCTGGATGTAGTTCGTCATTGCTCGCCGTGCGTCCTCGTTGAAGGGGACGCCGAGTGCGGCATAGGTGCTCTCGACGGTCCCAAGCGGGTCTCGCACCAGGTCGGGATGCCGAACGTCGGTGTAGCGTTCCGGCCGCAGGCGGTCGCGCAACGCCAGCGCGCGTTCCATGGCGCGAGGCCAATGCCCGTCCATGATTTCTAGGCCGAGTGCGACCGGGTCGACGTCGTTCGTGAACAGTGCACGGGTGTACGCGTGTAGGCTGCAGAGGGAGCTGAGCGCGGTTCCCGGATCTCGGTGCGTGAAGATCACCTTCGCGGTGGGGAAGACCTCGAGCAGGGTTTCGAGGTGGACCAGGTGCGTCGGGTCCTTCAGCACGAATCGGCGGCCGGCGGGTCGGTGGAACTGGATCAGCTGCAGTTGGCGACGGTAGCTCGTGTACGCGATGCTCGTGTCCTGATCCAGGAGCCACTCGACGTACTGCGGGGCGTGGTACTGGATGTCGAACTGTAGCGTGCGGAGGTCGTTCATGAACAGCGCGACGCATTCCTCGGGCATGTCTGCGGTCATTGGATGGATCGCGTCGTAGCTTGGCGCCATCGAGGCGAGTTGGTCGAGCATCCGCGCGAGCCGGTCCGCGCGCAGGTCGGGGCCGGAGGAGGGAGGAACGGGGTCGAAGCTCTCCCAATAGGGGATCGTTCGGTTCTCGGGGTCGCGAGCGAGGATCTGGTGCAATGCGGTCGTTCCGGTGCGCGGCCACCCGACAATGAAGATTGGCTCGGGGAGGGTGGTCTCTGCGATCGCGGGGGGGTGCCGCAGTGCCTGCCGGATCCGGAGGTGCGTCCGGGCCAGGCGTACGGTGTCGTCTCGCGCCGAGATCCGGCCGATGAGCGAGAGCGTCGTGTCGCTCCGGATCGATCGAACGAGCACGTCGAGGGCTTCACGGGCTTCCGGCGCGGGGTCGACCGCCGCAGGTTCGTGGGCAAGAGCGGCCTCCCACCAGGCATCGGCGGACGGGACCGCCAGGCCGGGGGCCAGTCGCCCGACCTGGTTGGCCGCTCGGAGCCACAGGGGTTGTCCCTGCCGAGCGTGAACGAACTGGCCGACGCGTAGAGCCTTCATCGCGCGCGGGATTCGGTCATGACGCCTCGCCGCCGTCAACCGACGCTGACGGTCGCAAACAGAATGCGACACCCGCCCCTCCGGCCCGAACCGGATTCCTCAGTGTTTCCGAGCGACGCGTTCCGGCACGGCCCTTGCGAACCACAAGAGTCGACATGGTCAGGGAGGGAACGATGGTAGCGAGATTCGAAGAGATTCGCCGGCTGCGTCGGTCGCGACGGCCTGGTTGTCAGCTCTCCTTTGTGGGATTCGATGCGCGCCGCAGTGAGGCATCGCGCGCGTCCTGCGTCGCGCGGTCCGGACCCGGACCCGGACTCGGACCCGGACCCGGCCCCGGACCCGCCGCCGGGACGCCTTCTGCGCGCGCAGGCGCGCGCAGCCGTCCGCGCGCAAACCATTCGGCCGGCCTGCGCGAGAGCGTGCTCTCGCCGACGGAGCAGATGGAGACGCTCCTGCGTCACCCGCACCTCATGCGCTCGCAGGACCGAGAGTGGGTTACGAAGATCGGGGAGACGGTCTCCGCCCGCGGCCCGGGGGCAGGGCTGAGCGACCGTCAGCAGGCAGTCATCTGTGACATTTTCGACCGCCTCCGGGAACGGATCGGGCGCTGAGCGACTCGCCCGGTTCGCGGGCTGGGGGGAGTGCTTGCGCCGCGAGGCGACGAGCGGGCATCGTCGGTGGATGTTCCGACGCAGGCGATTACTCCTGAGGCTGTGGGTCGTGGTGCTGGCCACCGCGGCGAACGTCCCAGCCGCGGCAGAACCGCAGGTGCGCAGCTGCGCGGATCTCTATTTCGGGATCACCGCGCCCCCGGATTTCGAGTCGGCCTACGCCTGCTTGGATGCAGCGCGGGCACGACCGCGGGGTTCGGAGGTCGCGCCGGATTGGCTCGGCCAATACGCGCCGCTCGTCCTCATGCGGCTCAACGGCGACGGGGTCCCGGTCGATCTGGATGCGGCGTCCGCGCTGGTGGCGCAGTGGCAGGCCGTCGACCCGGCGAACACAAAATCCCAGCTGTTCCTTCGTCGGATTCTTCTAGAGCGTCGCGCCGGCCTCAGCGCAGAGCCGGGCAAGACGCTGGTGTTCTGCGAACTTCCCGGCGGCACCTCGCTCGAGTCCCGCTGCGAGGAGGTTCGGCGTCGACGCGAGGAGGCGCGCCGCGAGGAGCACGTGCACGCTGTCCGCGAGCGTGTACCCGAGGCGGCCCGAGCCGAGCTTTCGGGCCTGCTTTTCCACTTCGGGGGCTATTCCGACCGCGAGGGGGCGCGGATCGAGCGGGCTCGGGTGCTCGAGGACGACGCGGAGAGCGCCGCGCAGCGACAACGGGTGCGTGTTCAGGCGGATTTCGACGCCGTGGTCCGCCGAGCGTTGGTCGAACATGTCCTCGAGCCGGTGTCCGCCTTGGACGCGAGTCGCAGGGAGCGTGCCCTGGAGACGACCTACGCAGAGGACCGGCGCGAGCGGGCAGAGAGCTTCGTCGTGTACGAGCGCGCGCTCCCCGACAGCGCCGAAACCTACGAGCGGTATCGCCGCCGGTACGACGACGCGGCGGAGCAGTCACAGGCCGCTTGGCGGCGCTACAGGGATGCGTGGGTCACGGTCGTCCGCGCGGCCTCCGGCTCGGACCCCGAAGCCGCGGCGGGTGAGGCGGCGATCCGTTCGCTGCTGGCAGCGCAGAGAACGAAGGCACTGCGACCAGACTGACTTCGATTTGTCCTCTGTACGTGGGCGCGTCGGTCGAGTTGCGATAGGATGCGCGGGTGACCCCGGACGCGAGAGCCACCGAGCTGTACAGCGCGAGTCGCGAACTCTTGGCGGGGTGGTCGGACGTGTGGGGGCGGCCGGGTCTGGAGGACTCGGTCGATGTCGAGATCAGCCGGAGGATGAGCCGCGCTCTGGGCCTCGCGCACCCCGGACGCCGAGTCATCAGGATCGCGCATGCTCTGCTGACCGCACCCGCCGCCGCCTTTGCGGAGGTGTTATGTCACGAAGCAGCACACGTGGTCGTCTTCGAGCGATATCGCAGGTCCGTTCGTCCGCACGGGAGTGAGTGGGCCGTTCTGATGCGCGCCGCGGGCTACGAGCCCCGCACGCGTGTCGACCCGCGGGACCTCGGCATCGTTTGGTCGCCCCCGCCGCGCCGCCCGCGAGCCCGCTACATCTACGAGCATCGCTGCCGCGCGTGTGGAATGAACCGGCGAGCTCGGCGCGCCGTCCGCCAGTGGCGATGCGCGCGCTGCCACGCCGCGGGGCTCTCCGGAGAGCTGGAGATCCGGCGGTGGCCGGAGGCGGCCGGCCGGAGATTTGGTTGGCTAGGGACGGCTCTGAATCCCTCGGATTGACAAGCCCGGGCATGAAACGTAGTGGTGACTCACTAACGCTGGCGCCCTGCCGGCCGTGAGAAAGGACCGCACGTCATGTCGACCGAGCCGAACGTTCCTGAGAACCGTTTCTTCGAGGGCATCCTGGCCCCCGTGATGGATGAGCGTAACGATGCCGAGCTCGAAGTCGTCGGAGAACTGCCGGCAGGTCTCCAGGGCATGTTCGTGCGCAACGGGCCGAACCCGCAGTTTGCGCCCGAGGGTGCGTACCACCCGTTTGACGGCGACGGGATGATCCACGCCCTCTACGTCGAGGACGGCAAGGCTCGCTACCGCAACCGGTGGATCGAGTCGGCGGGCCTGCTCGCCGAGCGCAAGCGCGGGCATGCCTGCTTCGGCAGCGTTTCGCAGTTCAAGCTCCCGGCGCAGGACGTCATGGACGAAGTCGGCATGATGAAGAACAACGGCAACACCCACACCGTGCGGCATGCCGGAAAGTACCTTGCACTGATGGAGGCCGCGCCGCCGACTGAGCTTTCGCGTGAGCTGGGGACCGTCGGCGAGTACGACTTCGCAGGTAAGCTCAAGGGACCGATGACGGCCCATCCGAAAATCGACTCGAAGACGGGAGAGATGTTCTTCTTTGGGTACTCGCCGTTCCCGCCGTACCTCCGTTACCACGTCGCGGATGCGTCGGGCGCGCTCGTTCACAGCGTCGAGATCGACCTGCCGGCACCGGTCATGATCCACGACTTTGCCCTGACCGAGAACTACGTCGTGTTCTTCGACGCGCCCGGGATCTTCGACCTCGACTCGATGATGAAGGGCGAGCCCGGCGTACGCTGGGAGCCGGAACGCGGCACGCGCATCGGCATCCTGCCCCGTCGCGGCGGAAACGACGACATCCGCTGGGTCGAGATCGACAACTGCTTCCCGGTTCACTTCTGGAACGCGTGGGACGATGGCGACAAGGTCGAGATTTACGGCCCGTCGTTCGAGAAGATGCCGGGTGGTCTTCAGTTCGACAACCCGAGCCAGATCGAAGAGCCGAAGCCGTGGCACTGGTCTGTCGATCTCACGGAGAAGACGGCGAGCGGCGAGCAGACCGACGATCGTTCCGGCGAGTTCCCGCGGATCAACGATGATCGCGCCGGTCGGCGGCACCGCTATCAGTACAACGCGCTCGCGCGCACGTGGGAATTCGAGTTCGATTTCCACGGGGTCATCAAGTACGACATGGAGTCCGGCACGTCTGAGGAGTACGTCCACGGTGAGAACGCGGTCAGTGGCGAGCACGTCTTCGCTGCCGATCCCGCGGGCCAGAACGAGGACGACGGTTGGTTGCTGAGTGTCGTGACGGATCGGCTCACGAAGCGTTCGGAGTTTAGGGTTCTCGACGCCCGCGACGTCGCCGCCGGGCCCATCGCACGAGTGAAGGTCCCGCGTCGGGTGCCGCTCGGCTTCCACGCGAACTGGTTCCCCGACGCCTGAAGCCGACAGGTGATGGCAGCGTTCGGCATCGCGAGATAGAAGCCCGACCATGCGACGTATTCTGATGTTCGTTGTCATGGTCGGGCTTCTCGCGACGCCGCCCGCCGTTCTTGCGCAGGGAGACGCGCTCGCGGAGTTGAAGAACACGACTCCCGAGCAGCGTGCGACGGTTCAAACCGGGTTCATGAAGGAGAAGCTCGGACTCTCAAAGGAGCAGGCGGAGAAGGTCGCCGCGATCAACCTCGAGTTCGCAAAGAAGAGCGATCCCGTCATCAAGGGCGACGAGGGGATGTTCAAGAAGATGCGTCTCCTACGGGCCGATCGCGACGCCAAGCAAGCCGCGCTCTCGAAGGTCCTCTCGCGGGAGCAGGATGCGAAGCTCGCCGCCTCTCGTGAGGAGATGCGCGAGCGTATGAAGAAGCTCCTCGCCGACCGGCCCTAGTGTAGCGCCGGTCGCTGCGCGCGACGTGGATTACTCCGAGGCGAACTTCTCGATGGCGGAGACGACGGTCGCCGGCTCCTTCTTGTGCGGGAAGTGTGCCTGCCCGGCGATCTTCTCGAGCGTGCCATGCGGGAGCGCGTCCGCGAGCGACTGCGAGAGGGCCGGGTCGTTCTCGCCGACGAGTACCAGGGTTGGGCAACTCACGGACTTCATGCGATCGGTGATCGCCTCGGCTTCGAGGGTCTCCATCCGGCGGGCCAGCTCCATCATCGGACCGGCCGTGCCTTCGACCGACTTGCGGCTGATCGGCCCGAAGATCGAGTGGGCGATCCCCTCGAGGGCGTTCATCCGGCCGGCTTTCAGGATCTCCGTGCACCAGTTTCTCTGCTCGGCGTTCGCTTCCGTGGCGGTTCCGAGGACGACCAGGCGCTCTACACGGTCGGGCGCCTGAAGCGCGGTCATCAGGGCGACGAGGCCGCCCAGCGCGTGTCCGACCAGAGTGGCCTTGTGGATCCCGAGGTCGTCGAGAACGGCCACGACGTCCTTTCCGAGGTCGTCCCATTGGTAGGGGCCGGCCGGGCCGCCGGAGTAGCCGTGCCCGCGCTGCTCCAGGAGAACGACGCGTCCCTGCTTGGCGAGCGCGGGGGCGACCGCGTCCCAGGCGTCGAGCCCATCGGCAAAGCCGTGGATCAGCACGAAGGTGCGCTCCCCCTCGCCGAGCGTGCGGGCCCGCAGGGAGTATCCCCCCAGATCAATCTTCTTCGTTTCTTCGGACATTTCAGGACTCCTCGGGCCAAAAGACGGTCGGGATTGCTTGCCGGATGGGCGGGGTTCAATCAAGGATTGCCGGTCGGAACGTCGGGAAGAAACGGCGGCGTTCAGATGGTAAGCTGTAGGGGAACGTTTTGTCGTATCCAGAACTCGAGACGAATCACGGGTGGGTCCGGGGGCTTGAGTCCTCGGGTATTCACACGTTCCGTGGGATCCCCTACGCCGCGCCCATGGCGGGCGTGCGGCGATTTCTACCGCCGTCGCCCCCCGAGCCGTGGACGGGGGTGCGGGACTGTACCCAGTACGGTGACGCGGTCCCGCAGGTCTCCCTTCCGGTCTTCTCGTTCATCAACCTTGCCGCGGGCCGCCTGGGAGAAGATTGCCTCTCGGTGAGCGTTTGGACGCCCGAACTGGATACCGCCCGGCGGCCGGTCCTGGTCTGGATTCACGGCGGCGGGTTCCTGGTCGGCGCGGGCTCCACGCCGATGTACAACGGCCGGGCGCTCGCGATGCAGGGCGACGCCGTCGTCATCACGATCAACTACAGACTCGGAGCGCTCGGATACGCGCATCTCGGGACCGTCTTCGGCGAGGGATTCGAAGAGAGCACAAACCTCGGCGTTCGTGATCAGATCGCGGCGCTCGAATGGGTGCGCGACCACGCTGCTCGGTTTGGTGGTGACCCCGAGAACGTCACCGTGTTCGGTCAGTCGGCCGGCGCGATGAGCATTGGAGCGTTGTTCGCGGCACCGCGCGCACGCCCGCTCTTCCATCGCGCGATCTGCATGAGTGGCGCCGGCGGCCACGTCATCGAGCGCGACCTCGCGGAAGGTGTGGCGAAAGAGTTCGTGAGTCGGCTGGGTGGGCCGCCGCCGTCGCACCGGTCCTTTGCGCAGATCTCGATGGATGACATCCTGCAAGCGCAGAACGAGACCATGAACGAGATGACGAATCTGTTTCGTCTCATGGTCTTCTTGCCGTTCGTCGATGGCGACGTCATCACCGAGCAGCCGCTCGATGCCGTTCGGCGTGGTGCGACGCGTGACATCCCGATCCTCACGGGCACGACGCTCGAGGAGTGGAAGCTCTTCCGCATGCTCGATCCGGGCATTCGAGGGCTGTCCCAGGAGGGGTTGCGAGACCGGTTCGGGCTGATCTTGAACGAGGGCTTCCCGGGTGCGCCGTCGCCGGACGAGGCGATGCGGCGTTGGCTCGAGGCGCTCCAGGGCCGAACCGCCGCGACGAGTACGAACGAGGCGTGGGTCGCCTTCCAGAGCGGGCGCATGTTCCATTATCCGTGCGCGCAGCTTGCCGAGGCGCAGCACGCCGCGGGCGGCGCCGCCTACCGGTACCTGGTGACCTGGCGGGCCGCCGCGATGCGCCGCTTGCTCGGCGCTGCACACGCGATCGACGTGCCGTTCCTGTTCGGCGCCGTCGGGAACCCGCTCGTGTTGCCGCTCACGGGCTTCAGTGGCGCGGCCCGTACCCTCGAGCACAATCTGCAGACCGCGTTTCTCGCGTTCGCGAGCGGTGGCAAGCCCGGGCATTCGGGTCTTCCCGCGTGGCCCGAGTACGACGACGAATCGCGCACGACAATGATCCTCGGTCGGCAGTTCATTGCCGAGGACGGCCCGCTCGAGCGGGAGCGTGTCCTCTACGAGGAGTGGAGCCAGGCGCCATCACCCCTGCGCATGGAGGCCGGCCCCGTCTCGTGACCGCGCCCGTTTGACTCGCATCGACGGGAATCCTAGCGAACCCGGATGGAAGAGAAGGGGAACATCCTGCTCGGGCCGGTGGGCGGGCTCGGGTTTGGTGGCGTTGTCGGTCTCGCGGTGGGGTACACCGCGAAGAAGATCGGCAAACTCGTCCTGCTGGCGATCGGCGCCGTGTTCATTCTCCTACAGGCGCTTGCCTATACCGAGTTGATCGACATCGACTGGGGTGCGGTCGAAGGCGCGGCGACGAACGCCTGGGAGACCTCGGACGGTACGCTCGCGGATCGGGCGTGGCAGGTGGTGACGAACAACCTGCCGTTCGGCGGTGGGTTCGTTGCGGGATTTGCCCTCGGCTTCAAGATGGGATGACGTGAAGTCGTGACGGCGACGGACTTCTTAGCGGTTGCCGAAGAGGGACGGCCCGCGCTCGTCGGTCCCAAGATCGACGGGCTGCGAAAGTTTCTGCTCCTGTTCGGGGCTGCGCGCAGTTGGCTGTGGCTGATCTTCAACGCGAACATGGACGTGGGGTTGCTCGTGATCGCGGCGCTGCTGCTCACGGCCTGCGCGACTTTGGCTTGGGTGCCCCGCTGGGCGCATGTGGCCCCTCGGATCGCCGTACCTCTGTTGTTCGTGGAGTTGGTCGGGAACTTTCCCTTCGCGGACAATCACTTCGTCCTGGAGCTGTTGGTGGTTTCGCTTCTCGCACTCGTCGGGCGCGACGGAGACGGGGAGTCCGCGGTTCTGCAGGGGATCCTGTGGGTCACTGCGATCGTGCTGTTTCAGACGGGGCTACAGAAGGTCCTGCACGGCCAGTACTTCGGCGGCGAGTTTCTGGCGTTCATGGTCGGTCGCGGCGATCGATTCGGCGATGTGTTCGGTTGGATGCTCTCGCCCGAGGAGGTCGTACGCCTCGCGGCGCATGACCCTCTCCGTTCGGGGGAGGGGCCATATCGGGTCGAGTCCACTAAATTCGTGCTCGCCTCGAACGCGGTCTACGTCGCGGAGATGATCCTGGCGCCTTTGCTGGTTTGGAAGCGTACGCGCACGGTCGCGGCGATCGTGGCTCTCGCGTTCGTAGTCGTGATCCAGACGGGCGCCCGGGAGATCGGCTTCGCGCTGGTGTTCGTGAACCTCTTGTTGCTGTTCACACCGAGCGACCTCATCCGGAAGCTCGTACCGGTCTTCGGGATCTTCCTGCTGTGGGTGGTGCTGGCGGCCGCGGGCTTCTTGCCCGGCGCCGCGTGGATCGAGTCGGGGTACATGTGATGGCGGCCCGCCGGAAATCGCCCGGGCCCCCGGCGCCCGTCGCCGGCTGGAAGGTCGCCGTCGTTCTGGCGGTCATCGCCTTCGTCGCGGTTTGGCCGCTGGTGCATCGGGGTCTCGTCGCGCTGTACGACGTGAACCCTTGGAAACTCGGAGGCTGGGCGATGTACACGACGGCTACGCCCCCGGTCCTCGTGGTCGCCTTCGAGCCTCGGGGAGACGGTGGCGTGCCGCTCGATCGGCGCCAGTTCCCGGCGTACGTCCAGCAGGCGCTCGGACAATTTGAGATGCGCCGGCACGTCCTCGGTAATCTCCACCGACCCGATGCGTTTGCTTCGCTGGTGCTGCAGGCTCGTCCGGATCTGGAGCGCGTCGTCGTCCTCGTCCAGCGGATGGCTCTCGACCCGTCCACTGCTCGGATGTCGGCTCGCACGATGCACTACACGTATGGCGCGGAGGGCTTGCTCGCGGAACAGGCGGTTGCGGCGGCCGAGTTGGCGGGGTCGTGAGAATGAGCCGCGCGTGGTTCCCCGACGCGTGGTGGCGAGGCCTCCATGAAGACCGCTTGGGCCGACCTGCTCGGCATCGACGTGCCCATCGTACTTCCGGGGATGAGCTGGATCTCGAAGCCGGGTCTGGTGGCGCCCGTATGTGAGGCGGGTGGACTCGGAATTCTCGCCGCGGGCGGCTTCGCGGTCAGCTGATCTAGCCGGCCCCGCTCGCGGCGGATGTCGTCTGCCGGAGGTCGCGTAGGTTGTCGTTAAGCTCGCGGACGCGACGCGACAGGGTCTGGCAGATGCTGATCGCGATCCCGGGTCGGCCGTCCATCACGCGAAGCAGGTCCGGTCGGTCGATGCGCAGGAGACGGATCTTGCTGATCGCCGTGCACGTGGCGGAACGGGTTTCTCCGTCGAGAATGGCCATTTCTCCGAAGAAGTCACGCGGGCCGAGTTCGCCGAGGGTGATGCCGCTGCGGGTGATTTGCACCTTCCCGGACACGATGAGGTACATGCAGTCGTCGAAGTCGCCTTCGTGCACGATGCGGGTGTTGGCCGAGTGGTCGACCTCGCGCACGATGCTTGCGAGTTCCGTGAGTTCGCGGGTACTGAGGCGCTCGAACAGCGCGAGGCTTCGAAGGTGTAGAACGATCTCGACTCCAGAGAGCATAGGGGAGACCTCCTCTTGGTCGGCGGGAGTGTCGGTGCAGGGGCTGATGGCCCGGATGGGGGCGAGCGGGTAGGCGGGTTCGCTGGGATGGATCTCAGGCACGCCGCCGAGCCGGTTGAGCTCGGAGTGTTCGAGGGTTGCCGCGACGAAGGCGCGCGTGAGCGAATCCTCGTCCGCGAGCGCCTGGAGGAGAGCCGCGTCGCGCTCGGCCGTGCGGTCTGCGGTTGGTCGCGGCTGCTGTGCGCGTCGGCCGTCGTCGAGCAACGTGAGCAGCGCATTCGCCTGTCCGGCGGGGAGGAGCGCCTCGAATGCTTCGAGGAGGACCGCGCGTTCGCGTCCGCTGTGCGCGCGTTCGAGCAGCGGCCCCAGTTCGGCGATCCGCTCGTCTTGGAAGAGCGCGGCGAATAGCGAAAGGGCTGCGCGCGTTCCCTCGTCGACGCGCTCGGTCAGGCGTTGTCGAACGAGGCCCGACGTCGTCGCACCGGCGAGCGCGTGTTTCAGGTCGAGGACCCGGCGGATCCCCTCGAGCTCATCGTCGACCAGGGCGTGAAGCGTTGCAGCGTTGACCGGAATGTCTCGGAGCACGGGGAGCAGTGCTTCTCGCGTGTGGCGACCGTCGCAATGAAAGGCCTCGAGGATGACATCGATGCCATGCGGTCCGAGGGCGCGGAGGGACTCCTGCGCGGCCTCGACCTCGCCCGCGTCGTCCGAAGAAAGCCGCGCCACCGCCCAGCGGCCGTAGTCGGTGCGGCCCGTGAACCCCAGGAAGCGCAGCAGGGCAGCGCGAACGGCTGGGTCGGGGTCGCTCTGATGTTCGAGGAACCTCGTGGTGAGGTGGTCGACCGCTGCGCCATTTCGTGCGGCGACGTCGGCGAGAGCGTTTGCGGCGTGCGGCCGCTCCTCGTCGTCGCCGAGGAGCGCCACGACGAGATCGAGTCGTGCACGCCAGGAGGTCTTGTCGACGGTGTCGGCGGCTCGGGGCGCGACGAGTGTCGTGCGGAGGGATTCGAGCGCGACGTGGCGAAACTCGGCGGTGCCCGACGCGACGGCCTCGCGCAGGAGCGCATCGGCGTCGTCGGCGCGCAACGCCAGCTGGGCGGCGAGCCGCACGGCGGCCGGGGTACCTTCGTCGCTCTCCAGAGTGGAGAGGGTGTCGCGGGTCTTCGCGTCGGAGATCCGCGCGACGGCGGATGCCAGGAGGATCAGCCGTGCTTTCTCGTCGGCACCGAGGTCGGCCCGCTCGGTGACGGCGCCGAGCATGGCCGAGCTGGCACCGTGGGCCTCGCTGGGGGAGAGCGTTCCGGCCTGGAGAAGGCGGCTGATCGTGTCGAGAAGGATCGGGACGTTGTCGGCTGGCGCGGCGCGCAGCGCCTCCGCAGTCACCTCCGCGGCGATGCCCGGTGGCGCTTCGAGAGCGAGCTCGCACGCGGCTGCACATCGGTCGGGATCGGGGTCCCGGAGGGAGGCTTCGAGGAGCCGCGTGGTGCGGGCATCGAGAAGGTCAGCGTCGGGGGCTTCTCCCCGCCCGAAGCGCGTCTGCGATGCGGCCTCCAAGAGCAGCGACGGGTAGGCCCGCGCCAGCGCGATTCCTGCGCCGAGCCAGAGGAAGGCGAAAGGCACGGCGATTCGGGGCAACATTGCTTCGAGGGATGCGGCGATGGTGCCGAGTACGAGTAGGTTGCCGATTACGCCTCCGCCCCGCTTCAACATGCCGTCGAGCAACGCGGCTACGGTCGGGCGGCTCGTCTCGGGGAACAGCGTTGCGAGGGTCCGTTCGGCTGGCTCGCCGAGGGCTTTGTCCTGCAGGCTCGCGGCGGCCATGGCCACGATGGCGATGCTGAGACCACCGACGGTCGCGAAGCCGATGAACCCGAGCATGTAGACGGCCGGGGCCAGGAGGGCGGCGCGCGGTACGCCGAACTGGCGGAACAACCACGAGGTCCCCCCGAGTTGGAGCGCCAGGATCGCCACGTTCATCCATCCGCGGAAGTTGCCATAGAGTTGGAGCAGTTCCTGCTCGCCGTCCATGCCGCGCGTTGCGGCGTCGGCGGCGACTGAGAACTCGTAGTACAGGACCGGGGCGAGCGTGCCCGCGAGGAGCGCTCCGGTGGCGAGCAGCCGGAACAAGCCGCTGTCACGCCACAGTGAGGTGAAGCTCGGCCGCGTGTCGTCTTCGTTCCGACGGGACCGTCTCGGCCATTCGATTCGTGTGACGGTCTTTCGGCGCAGCGCGGAGGTCGCGAGGGCGCCAAGCGCGAGCGCTCCGGCGGCGATCAATATGAGCGCGTGGATTCCGAGCTGGGTTCCGAGACTCCCCGAAGCGAAGCTGCCGAAGGCGACGCCGAGCGTCCCGCCGGCCATCATCGGTGGGACGAGGCGCTTGGCTTGGCGACCGTCGACCCAGCCGCCCATCGCGATCCAGAAGACGAGCAATGCGAGGGCCTGGATCTGTTTTGCGGCGAGGACCAGGACGGCGAGGACACCCGGGAGATCGGCCAGCAGTCCGAGCCACAGAGGTACGAGGAACGCGGCGGCGCACCATAACGTGAGAGTGAGGGCGCGGCCGTGGTCGCCGCCGGCGACCCGTCGTCCGATGAAGTACGTGCTCGCGGCGAGCAGGCCGGAGTTCACGAGGAAGACGAGCGGAAGTTGCTCGACGCCCACGCGTTTTAGGAAGAGCGTCTCCGCTGCGTTGGTGAGCGAAACGGTGGCCCAGCCTACCAGGAACAGCGAAAGGCCGCCCCACAGGACGATCGGCCGCTCGGAGGCGGTTCCGTTCGGAGGTCCGGCGGTAGGTGCTGTGCCGTCTGGCATGCAGGGGACGTTATCACCGCAGGGCCAGAGGCAAAGCCCGGCTCCGGCCCGCTTCTCTTAAGTTTTCGTAATGTGCCCGAAAGCCTCCGGTAAGGGATCGGTCGCTACCATGTTCTCTGAAACCGCCCCGACCTCGAGTAGGCCGCGGCCGAGAGAGCAAGGAATATCGAGATGATGAAGAGCACCATCACGCGCGCGACCGCGGTCGCAGTGAGCGTCGGTCTGCTGGCTGGATCGGCGGTGTACGAGAGCTACGCCAAGACCGAGCCAGCCGACACCGGGCCCGGAATGGTTCTCGCTCTTGCCAACCCGACGTCGCCCCAGGATGTCGTAGTGGTCGTGAACGGACACGAAGTCACGCGGGGCGAGGTCGACAGAGAGATCGATTCGATGCTCGGCGGACAACTCGCGAACGTTCCGGCGGAGCAACTCGATGGCATCCGTGCCCAGGTGGCTGCGCGGGTGACCGACGGTGTCATCGTGAAGACGCTCCTCGAGCAAGCCGTCGAGACGCAGGGCATTCAAGTCGACGACGCCAAGATGGCTGACGCGATGAAGAAGATCGAAGCCTCGTTGCCCGAGGGCAAGACGATGGCCGACTACATGACGGCGATGGGAACCACGAAGGCGGAGTTCCAGGACCAGCTCGGCATGAGTCTGCGGGTCGACACGCTCATTGAGAGGAAGATGGGCAAGATACCGGAGCCGACGGAGGCGAACGTCACCGCGTTCTACGAGGAGAACGGTGAGATGTTCGACGCGCCGGAACGCGCCGAGGTGAGCCACATCCTGGTGGCGATGGCACCGGATGCCGATCCGGCCGCGAAGGCCGAGAAACGTAAGGAAGCCGAAGCAGTTCGTGCCGAGCTGGTTGCTCAGGGTGGCGCCGACTTCGCGACGGTCGCCGGCCTTCGCTCGGACTGCCCGAGTAAGGCGGAGGGCGGCAAGCTCGGCATGCTGGCACGCGGGGACACGGTCCCGCCCTTCGAGGCGGCGGTGTTCTCGCAGGACGTTGGCGCCGTTGGTCCGGTCGTCGAGACGCCCTTCGGCTTCCACATCGTGCGGGTGGAGGGGCGTGAACCTGCCGGCAAGGTCTCGATGGCGGAGGCAAAGCCGTTCATCGAGCAGCGGCTGGCCGAGGAGCAGCAGCGCGCCGCCGTGGTGAAGTATCTCGACGGTCTGCGGGCAGACGCGAAGGTGGTCTACCCAAGCAAGGAAGCGGCGTGATCGGTCGCTCGGGGTTGTAGGCGCGGGTGCGTTGCGCTGGAGCGCACCCGCGTCTCGTAGTCGTGGCCGTCGAGCCGAGCCCGCGCCGTTCCCAGGCGACGGGGGCCGGCTCCGGCCGCGTCTACCTCATGTTTCGAAAGCAGTTCCGGAGTTCATCGACGAAGGTCTCCGGTTGTTCGAACGCGGCGAAGTGTCCGCCCTTCGGCAGCTCGTTCCAGTAGACGAGGTTCGTGAAGCGCTTCTCCGCCCAGCGTTTCGACGTGCGGAAGATCTCCTTCGGGAAGATGCTGCAGCCCGCGGGTAGCGTGATCTGGTCGAGGCGCGGGGTATTGAAGCTCTCCCAATACAGCCTCGCGGAGGAGGCCGCGGTGCCGGGTAGCCAGTAGAGCATCACGTTGTCGAGGAGCTCGTCGCGGGTGAGGGCGTTCTCGGGGTGACCGTTGCAGTCGGTCCACGCCCAGAACTTCTCGAGGATCCAAGCGGCCTGGCCCGATGGCGAATCCGCGAGGCCGTAGCCGACCGTCTGCGGCCGAGTGCTCTGTTGCTTGGAGTAGCCCGAGTCCCATTTGTTGTAGTGCTCGAAGCCCGTGAGGGAGGCCTTCTCGAGGTCGGTCATGTCGTTCATCGTCTCGGGGTCGGGGCCGACGACGGGCATGTTCACGTGGATCCCGGCGCAGTGGTCGGAATTGTGGACGGCGACCTGCGTTGTGACCATCGAGCCCCAGTCGCCGCCTTGCGCGACGTACCGGTCGTAGCCGAGACGGGCCATGAGCTTGCCCCAGGTTTGCGCGATCTTGTCGACGCCCCAGCCGGGGGCGGTCGGCTTGTCGGAGAATCCGTAGCCAGGCAGCGAGGGGCACACGACGTGAAAGGCGTCCTTGGCGTCTCCACCGTGGGCCGTGGGGTCGGTCAGCGGGGCGATCACCTTGTGGAATTCGACGATGGATCCCGGCCAGCCGTGTGTCATGACGAGCGGCAGGGCACCCGCGTGCGGCGAACGCACATGGATGAAGTGGATGCCGAGGCCGTCGATCTCCGTTCGGAACTGCGCGAAGGAGTTGAGATGGGCCTCGCGGGCCCGCCAGTCGTAGTCGTTCGCCCAGTACGTGCAGACCTCTTGGGTGTATTCGAGCGGGATCCCCTGGGACCAGTCGGCAACGACCTCCTTGTTCGGCCAGCGGGTCGCGCGAAGGCGCGTCCTCAGGTCTTCGAGCTCTGCGTCGGTTGCCTCGATGCGAAACGGTACGATGTCTTCAGCCATGGTGCTCTCCTGTAGTGGGATGGCCTTCAGCATGGCTTTCGCGATCGTCGCGGGCAAGGGCGGCGGCCGCGTCTCCTCGGTGCGCACATCGTGCTACTCTGACCCGATGTCGTCTGGACGTTGGGTGCTCGCGGCTGCCTGTGGGGCGCTGTTGCTTCTCCTCGGAATCTGGCTCTCGCCTTCGGGCGAGACGGTCGAATACGCGACGACACCAGCGGAGCGGGGGCCGATCGTCGCCGAGGTCACGGCGACCGGGCGCGTCGAGCCGCGCCAGTCGGTCGAAGTGGGCACGTACGTTTCCGGGCCGATCCTCGAGGTCGACGTCGACTTCAACACGAAGGTCCGCGCGGGCCAGCGTCTGGCGCGCATCGATCCCCGGACCTTCGAAGGGAAGGTGGCGCACGCGGTGGCGGATCTCACGCTCGCCGAGGCTCGCGTCGAGAGAGCGGTCGCGGCGCTGGAGCTCGAGCAATCGAAGTTGCGTCGCTCGAAATCCCTCGCAGGGAAGGCCGTCGTCTCGTCCGAGGAACTCGAGATCGCTCGCTCGAACGAGCGGCAGGCTGAGGCCGAGGTCTCCGTCGCACGGGCGGAGGTCGAGCGCGCGCGTGCTACCCTCGCCGAGGCCGAGGTGAACCTGAGCTACGCGGACATCGTCTCGCCGATCGACGGGATCGTGATTTCGCGCTCCGTTGACGTCGGCCAAACGGTGGCGGCGACGTTCCAGACGCCGGTGCTGTTCGTCATCGCGAACGATCTCGAACAGATGCAGGTTCTCGCGTTCGTGAACGAGGCAGACGTGGGGCGAGTGCGCGAGGGGCAGGTCGCCACGTTCACCGTGGATGCGTTCCCGGGCCGACCCTTCGAAGCCGTCGTGCGTCAGGTACGCCACGCGTCCGAAGGGCCGGAAACACAAGAGCCGGTCATCAGCTATGTCGTCACATACGACGTGGTTCTCGACGTCGAGAACTTAGGGGGCCTCTTGCGCCCGGGCATGACGGCGAACGTACGCGTCGTGACGGCGGAGGCGGACGACGTCCTGAAGGTGCCGACCGCGGCGCTGCGCTTCCGCCCGCCCGGTTCAAAGGTGGCTCGGACGAGCGGTGACGACGGGGCCGTGTATCGCCTCGAGTCCGGGGAGCCGGTGGCCGTCTCGGTGACCCTCGGTCTGTCGGACGACCAGCTGACGGCGGTCTCCGGTGGGGGCCTGGCCGCCGGGGACGACGTGGTGACGCGCATGCAGGTGACGTCGGACGAGGGCGGCTGGGCGCTCTTCGGTCGCCGGCGCCGTTGATGTCGTCTGGCGACCGCGTCGTTCGGGCCGAAGGCCTCGAGCGGGTCTACGGAGAGGGCGACGTCGCGGTTCGCGCGCTGCGCGGTGTGAATCTCCATGTCGCGAGGGGCGAGTATATCGCGATCATGGGGCCGTCGGGCTGCGGAAAGTCGACCCTTCTGAACCTCCTGGGTTGTCTCGACCGGCCCTCGCGCGGTTCGTTCGAGCTGGCGGGTCGGGACGTGAGCCGACTCGATCCGGACGAGCGCGCGACCGTACGGAACGAAATGTTGGGTTTCGTCTTCCAGGATTTTCACCTGCTCGCGCGCACCACGGCGCTCGAGAACGTGGAGCTTCCGCTGATCTACGGCCCTTCGGCGCCCGACGCTCAGAGAACCCGGGCCCTTGCCGCGCTCGCCCGGGTCGGACTCGAGGGGCGGGAGCATCACACTCCGCGAGAGCTGTCCGGTGGTCAGCAACAGAGGGTCGCGATCGCCCGCGCACTGGTGACCGAGCCGGCCGTTCTTCTCGCGGACGAGCCTACCGGGAACCTCGACTCGGAGACAAGCGTGGAGATCCTGGCGCTGCTCGACGAGTTGCACTCGAAGGGGCTCACGGTGGTGCTCGTCACGCACGATCCCGAAGTCGCGGCGCGCGCGCAGCGCCTCATCCGAATGCGCGACGGACGGATCGTCGAAGATACGCGGGTGACGCCTCGATGAAGCTGTGGCTGTCGACGTTGCGCCTCGCCGGCCGGTCGCTCCGGCGGAACCCGCTTCGCTCGGGTCTCACGTCGCTGGGCGTCGTCGTTGGAGTGGCGGCGGTCATTGCGATGGTGAGCGTGGGGCAGGGCGCGCACGCCCGCTTGCAGGAGCAGTTGGCGAGCGTCGGCACGAATATCGTCATGGTGTTCCCAGGGGCGACGTCGTCCTCGGGCGCGCGCGCCGGCTGGGGCACGGCCGACCCGCTCACTGTGGCGGACGCGCGCGCGATCGAGCGCCAGGTCCCGGGGCTTCGGGGCGTGAGCTATTTCCGACGCGGTGTCGTGCAGGTCCAGGGCGGTGGCGCGAGCTGGAGTACGACCCTGTGGGGCGTTCCCGAGAGTTTCTCCCGCGTTCGCGAGTGGCCGGTCCAGCAGGGCGCCTTTCTGCAGCGCTCGCAGGACGAGGCGGGAGCGAAGGTGGTCGTACTCGGCGCCACCGTTGCTGAGAAGCTTTTCGGCGTCGGGCAGGACCCGGTCGGCGCCGAAATCCGGGTGAAGGACGTTCCGTTCCGCGTGGTCGGTGTACTCGAAGAAAAGGGGCAGACGGTCTGGGGCCGTGATCAGGACGACGCGGTCTTCGTTCCCTTCACGACCGCGGAGCGGAAGGTGCTCGGGGCGAAGCGGGTAGGGAACGTGGACATGATTCGCCTGGGACTGCAGCGGTCCGAGGAGGAGCCGCGGATCGTGGACGAGCTCTCGCAGCTCCTGCGCCAGCGGCGCCGCGTCCAGCCGGGCGAGGACGACGACTTCGCCGTCCGGACGATGTCGGAGATGTCGCGCACGGCCGAGGGTACGGCGGCGGACATGTCGAATCTGCTGCTCGCAATCGCGTCGATCTCTCTCGTCGTCGGCGGTATCGGAATCATGAACGTTCTGCTGGTCGCCGTGAGCGAGCGGACGCGCGAGATCGGCATTCGAATGGCGGTTGGTGCGAAGAGGCGCCACATCCTTCTGCAGTTCCTTTGCGAGGCCGTTGCTCTGTCCGGGCTGGGTGGCCTCGTGGGAGTGGTTCTCGGGGTCATGGTGTCGGTGCTGATCTCACAACTGAGCGACTGGCCGACGTTGATCTCTCCCGCGAGCATCGTCGGCGCATGCCTGTTCTCGTGCGCCGTCGGCGTCTTCTTCGGCTACTACCCGGCCCGCAAAGCATCGCGCCTCGACCCGATCGAAGCGCTGCATCACGAATAGCGGTCGCATTATCCCAGGCCGTGGTTGGACTGAGAAAAGAAGGAGGTGCGGCATGGCTCGCGATTCGAAGGTGAACAAGGTTCTGGTGGCGACGGACTTTTCCGAGAACGCGCAGGGCGCGATCGATTGGGCCGGGGAGGTCGCCCGTGTCCACGGCGCTCACGTCGAACTCTTCCACGCGTTGCAGGCGCCACCTCTCGTGCTCGCGCCCGAGATCGTCCCGCTTCCGCCCGAGTTCTACGAGCGTGACCGCGAGCACGCCGAGAAGCTCCTCGCCGAGAAGGCCGAGGAGCTGCGCGCGCGGGGCCTTCAAGTCGAGACGTCCCTCCGTTCGGGTTCGGCTCGCGACGCGATCCTGGAAGAGGCGGCCCGGGCCGACGTGGACCTAGTTGTCGTCGGCGCGCGCGGTACGACTGCGCTCGAGCGTCTGTTGCTCGGTAGCGTTGCGGCCCGCGTGGTTCGCGATGCCGCGTGTCCCGTGCTCGCCATCCCGCTCGAGCAGGTGGGTGCCCATCGGCCGATTCACCGGCTTCTTGTCCCGACCGATTTCTCGGACGACGCCGAGAGTGCGGTCCACGCAGCGAAGGAGATCCTCGGCCCGGTGGCCGACACGAAGAAGGTCACGCTTCTGCACGTTTGGACGATTCCGGCCGGGGCGGGTATCGCCTGGCCGGCGGCGGGGATCGAACCGGATCTCACCGCGTTTGTCGGCGCGGCGCGACGCCAGTTGGAGAAGGCCGCCGAGCCCCTGCGCGCCGCGGGTTACGACGTGGAGACCATCGAGCGCGAGGGCGAGCCGGCCCATGTGATCGACGAGCAGGCCCGCTCGCAGGGGGCGGACCTGATCGCAATGGGGACCCATGGCCATTCTGGCCTGAAGCGGCTCTTTTTCGGGAGCGTCGCCGAGCGGGTTCTCCCGGCGGCCCCTTGTCCGGTGCTGACCGTTCGACGTCCGTCGAAGGATGTTGACGCCGCCTAAACTGCGGGCAAGGTGGAGAGATGAAACGAAACCGGACCATATCCGCGATCGCAGCATGCCTTGCGCTCCTCGCTGCGGGCATTGCCGACGCCGCCATGCTCGAGAAGGGCGATCCGATGCCCGACTGGAATTTGCCCGATCACACCGGTGCGAAGCTCGCCTCTAAGGACCTCGCGGGGAAGAGCTACCTGTTGTGGTTCTACCCAAAGGCGCAGACCCCCGGCTGTACGATCGAGGGTCAAAACTTCCGCGACCAACATGCGGCGTTCGCGGCGGCGGGGGTGGAGGTGCTGGGCATCTCGTTCGACACGCCCGACGGCAACGCGGCCTTCGTCAAGGCGGAGTCGTTTCCGTTCCGCCTACTGTCGGATGACGGGTCGCTGGCCTACGCGGTCGGGGCGGCGGAGCCCGGCGGAGCGAAGTACGCGAGGCGCATCTCCTATCTAGTCGGGCCCGACGGACGCGTGCGGGAGGCGTACGGTACCGTCGTGCCGGCGAATCACGCGGCACAGGTGCTCGGCGATCTCGCCAACGAAGGGGGCTGAACGATGGCCGGCGTGCGGGAGGGCGAATGCGGTTGCGGCGCGGTGCGGTACCGCAGCGAGGGTGCGCCCGTCGTCCTCGCGGTCTGCCACTGCTCGGAAGTCTGATCGCGAAGACGGAGTCGTTCTCGATCTCGGGGGAGATGAAGGTCTTCCGCCGCATGGCCGACAGCGGGAACCCGATCGATTGCCACTTTTGCCCGACGTGCGGTGTGCGCCTGAACCACGACCCGAAGAAGCTGTCCGGGACCTACAAAGTGAAGCCGGGGTCGTTGGACGACTGCGACTGGCTCGCGCCGGCCGTGCAGGTGTGGACCAAGAGAAAACAATCGTGGGTGACCCTGCCGGCGGACCTGGCCGAGGTGGAGGGACAGCCGTAGGACGGGGGGCGTAGGAGAGCGACTCTGGGCGCGGACTGGTAGGACCCCGGAGTGTCCGGCGTTGCGCCCGAAGGGGATCCTGCGGAGGACCGGAGCTTTCGCCCCGGCTGGATCGGGTATTTTCATTTTCTCGGCGAGCCGCCAGCGCTCACGCGGAGGCAGTGGAAGGTCCTCGCGCTCGTTTCGACCGCCTCCTTCTTCGACCAGTACGACGCGGGCCTGTTCTCGCTTGCGCTCAAGCAGATTCAAGTCGATCTGGCGATGCCCGAGGGGAGCCTCGGTTTCTTCTCATCGATCGTCATGTTCGGGTCGGTGTTGGCGATCCTGCTGACCTGGGCCGCCGATCGGTTCGGACGGCGCCGGCTGCTCATGATTACGATCGTCGCGTACACGCTTCTGACCGGGGCGACCGCGTTCTCTCCGAACGCAGAGACCTTCGTCGCGCTGCAGTTCCTGTCGCGGATGTTCATTACGGCGGAGTACGCGCTCGCGATCGTCGTGATCGGCGAGGAGCTGGACGACGACGCGCGGGGCTGGGGAATCGGAGCGCTCGCGGCGCTCTCTGCTTGCGGGCACGGGCTGGCGTACGCGCTGTTCGCGTTCATCGACATTCTTCCGATGGGCTGGAGAACTCTGTACCTGGTGGGCCTCATTCCGCTCGCGATGGTCGCCTGGATGCGCCGGGACATGGAGGAGACCCCGTACTTCGAGCGACTGGAAGCCGGTCGGGGAGGACAGGGCGCTCCGCGGGTAGGTCTGCTCGCGCCGCTGCGGGGCCTTGTGCGGCAGTATCCCGCGCGGTTTGCCGCGATCGGCTCGATCTTCCTACTGCTCGGCCTGGCGGAGCGGGCGGCGTTCTTTTTCGCCCCGAAATTCCTGCAGGACGAGCACGGCTTCTCGCCGGCGGTCGTCGGGATGATGGGCTTGTTCGGAGGCGCGTTGGGGGTCTTCGCGAACACGCTCGCCGGACGCTGGAGCGACCGGTTCGGACGCAAGCGCACCGCTCTGGTCTTCCTCACTGTGATGCCTATTGCCGTGATCGTGTTCTACAACGCCTGGTGGGGCTTCCTGCCTCTGCTCTGGGTGGCGCTGCTGTTCTTCGCGATGGGCGGCGGCGTGCTGTTGTCGATGTACGGCGTGGAGCTGTTCCCGACCTCGTATCGCTCGACCGCCGCCGGGGCCCGGGCGACGCTGTCCACCCTGGGGGCTGTGCTTGGGCTTGGGCTCGAGTCACTCCTCTACGGGGTCTTCGGCTCGCACTGGACGGCGATCTCGGTCCTCGCGAGCCTGGCGCTTCTCGCGCCACTGATCGTATGGGTGGCGTTTCCCGAAACGACCGGGCGAAGTCTCGACGAGATTTCGCCCGAGCGTTGAGAGTCGGGCTTACGCTGGGAACATCTTCTCGACGAGCGCGGAGTCGTTGTGCTCGCGGAACTCGACGATCTTGCCGTCTTCCAGGTGCCAGATCATGCAGTACGTGTTGCGGTACGGTTCACCGCTCTTCGCCGTGGCGTTGCCGTAGGTCTCGACTACGACCCAGTCCCCTGCGGGAATCAGGTTCTTGATCTCGAGCGTAATCATCTCGTCGAGGCCCTGGACGACGCGGCCGACGAGCTCTACGAACTCGGCCTTGCTGCTGCAATGGTTCGAGAACTGATGCGAACCGTTCATCTGGAAGTGCATCTCATCGCTGAAGTTCGAGAGGAATGCCTCGGTGTCGCCGCTGTTGAAGGCGTCGAGCGCGGTCTTCACGATCGCAATGTTCTTTTCTTGAGTGCGGTGGGCGGCGAGGAGTTCCTCGGGTGTCGGATCTACCATGAATCAGGCTCCTACCCAGTGTGAATGGAACCCGTAGGGAACCCGGCGAGGGGTTCGGATACGGGCCACCGGGCCGTCGGTGAATTTCTGGGCGTCGACGACCCAGCATTCGGTGTGGTCATCGGATTCATCGTGGACGAAGCCCACGACGTACCCGTCGTCTTCGGAGCGGCTTCCGACGCGTGGCGCGAAGACGACCTCCTGGTTGAACTGCGTGTCGTTCATCTCGACGACCTCGAGATCGTCGCTCTTTCGGTCGTGCTTGAGCATCGCGTTGAACAGCAGGCCGCGATCGGGGTGGAAGCGCGAGGCATAGCCGAAGCGGGTTTCCTCGCCGATCATGGACTCGTTGATCCGCGAGAACTCCAGAGGGGTCTCGTTCGGCCGCGATTCCTCGACCTTGCCGGTCGTCATGTTGAACCGATAGCGGTGGAGCCGCGCGTTCTGGTCATCCGTTTGTCCCTCGTCCTGGTCGAGAATCGAGGTTCGGAGTGTGCGGCAGGCGTCCATGAGGATGTCGTCGCCTTCCTCCCACGCGTTGAAGACATGGAAGATGTAGCCGGTCTCGACGTCGAACCACTTCGTTTCGGAGCCCTCGCCGTAGCGCGGGACGATGCCGATTCGGGTTCCGTTCTCGGGCTCCCAGTCGAACGCCTTGCCGCCGTTCATGATGCGATCGAACGAGAACGTGACGGGCATGTCGAAGATCAGGCTGTAGTTCTTCGTGATGGCCATGTCGTGGATCATCACGGCAGCGCCCGGAAGCTCGATTCCGGTCTGATGCGTCACCTTGCCCGTGGCATCGACGACGCCGTAGCGGACGTACGGCTTCTCGGCCGGCGAGTAGCAGAACACGATGAGTTCGCCGGTGCGCGGGTCGACCTTCGGGTGGGCCGAGACGGCTTGCGTCCAACCGTCGCCGAACGTCTGCGCGCCGACGGTCTCGAGGTTGGGCAGGCCGAGTTCGAACGGACTTCCGGCTTCCCACGTCGCGAGCAGTTTGCCGTTGTGGAACGCGAGGGCCGTGTTCGCGAGGTTCTTCATCGGCATGTCGGGTGGCGTCTCGATCTTGCCGATCGAACTGAAGCCGCCCCAGATCGATTTCCCTTCCTTGCGTTCGCGCAGGAAGCCCGCCGTTTCGATCCACCGATTGCGGTACGTGGCCTCACCGTTTTTGAACTCAATCTGATGGATCATCCCGTCGCCGTCGAACGGGTGGTAGAGTTCTTCGCTGATGGGCTCGAACTGGTTGTTGGGCCCGTTGCGCAGGAAGAAGCCGGCGAGGTCGATTGGGATCTGGCCCTCGATGTCGGTGCAGGGCAGGGCGACCTCCTCGGTTACCGGTGCGAAATTTCCCTGCAGATACTCGTTGGCCATCGAAGTCCTCCTCGCGGGCATCACCCACGGCCGTCCTCGTTAGTGAGTCACCACTACGATCAACCGCTGGGCCCTGTCAACACTCGTTGGCTAGGATGCTCGCATGAGTGATTCGAAGGTTCTGACCGAGGCCCAGCGCGATGCCTACGACCGCGACGGCTTCCTGTCGATTCCCGGGTTGGTGGACGAGGCTTGGCTCGCCCGGTTGCGCGAGACGACGGCCGGGTTCGTCGAGCACAGTCGGACGCTCACGGAGTCCAACGTCGTTTTCGATCTCGAGCCGAGCCACACGGCGGACAGCCCGCGGCTGCGCCGGCTCGTCTCACCGGTCGATCTGGACGAGACATTCTGGGAATTCGCGTCGGCCTCGGTGATCACGGACCTCGTCGAAGATCTGCTCGGCCCGGACCTGAAGTTCCATCACGGCAAGCTGAACTTCAAAGCGGCCTGCGGCGGTGAAGAGGTAAAGTGGCACCAGGATATCCAGTTCTGGCCGCACACGAACTACGGGCCCCTCACGGTCGGCGTTTTTCTCACGGATGTGAAGGAGAACATGGGCAACGTCGGGTTCATCCCGGGGAGCCACCGTGGGGACTTGTTCGATCAGTACGAGGGAGACGACTGGGTCGGATGCCTGTCGAACGGGGATGTCGCCAAGGTGGATGTGGGAAGCGCGGTCTACCCGATCGGGCCGGCGGGCAGCGTGACCGTTCACAATTGTCGGACGGTGCACGGCTCCGCCCCGAATCGCTCGGAGCAGGAGCGCCCACTGCTTCTCCAGACCTACGCCCCGGCCGACGCGTTCACCTACACCGACTTGGTGAAGCGCAGTCCGCACGGCGACATGCTGATCCGCGGCCGGCCGGCCCGGTGGGCGCGTCACGACCCGCGTCCGTGTCAGGTGGGGCCGTCGAAGGTGCGAACGATCTTCGAGGTCCAGCAGCGCGAGACCTGACCGCCGCTCTGGTGCGCGGCGTCAGAACTTCTCGTTGATGATGTTCGGTACGAGCGGGTAGGGCGCGCTCTCGCTGTAGTAGCTTTGGGCCGCGTAGTTCTTGATCTCTCGTTGGTCGACGCGGTTGTCCTTGTTGGCGTCGGCCCGGTCGAAGACGGTGTAGATGCGCGAACCGAATTTCGCTTCGTTCTTGTCGACGTGGCCGTCGTCGTCCTTGTCGTGGTCGTCGTGTTCGTCCAGCCAATCCTTCGTGCTCTTCGTCACCGCCTTGCCGAGTTCGAACAGCGTGACGTTGCCGTCCTTGTCGTAGTCGGTGTCTTTGAAGGACTCGGCGCTGAAGAAGCCGCCCTTTTTGGCTTCGTCTTTGGAGAGCTTGCCGTCGTGGTCGGCATCGGCCGCCTCGAACGCCTGCTTGAAGAGGTGCGGTGTCGGTGCGGGAGTCGGATCGGCGGCGTAGGTGGCGGAGCCGGCGCTGATCCACACGGCTGCGGCGAGGCAGGAGAGGAGCTGGTGCGCTCGAATCATGGGGTCTGCTCCTCGCGCTCGAGTCGCGCGGCGAGGGCCGATGCGGCCCCGATGTGCTCGTCGGTGAACTCGAAGTGAACGGGCCCGGCGTCGAAGCTGGCGCGGTCGGAGACGGCGAGCTTCTGCAGCCCTTGGGCGGGGAAGGCGAAGACCGTGGTCTCGTCCCTCCGGGGCGGGACTGCGTTCCGACGTCCGGTTCGGCGGCGACGTGAGGTGTTCTGCTCGACGACGGGAGCCTCTCCGGTCCATTGCCCGATCTGCAGTTGGGCGGTCGTGGCGGATCCCAGCGGTGCCCGTACGCCCTGGCGGTTCAGGCTGATCCAGACCTGCTCGGGACGTCCTCCTCTCGAAGGCGATGCCCGCAGTTGGATGAACTCACGCAGAGGGAGGAGGCCGGTGTCCGGAACGGTACGGTACCACGGAGTTCCGATGACCGTCGTGGCCCCGGCGTCGTTGCGGCTGACGGAGAGCGACACGCGCTTCATCGGGACGTACTCGCCTTCGACGGTGCTGGTTCCGGCGGAGTCCGCGGGACCTGCCGCCGTTTCCGCCGCCGGGGCCGCGCCCGCTGTGGCGGCATCGTCGGCGGCTTTCGCCGCGTCCGCCGAAGCCGCTGCGGCCGCAGCGCGGAGCTCGCCGAGTTCCGCGCGCAACCGTTCGTTCTCGGCTTGCAGTAGGGCGTTCTCGTCCGCGTCGTCCGCGTCTTGGGCGAAGGCCGGTAGGGGCGTCACGGCGATGCCGCCCATGACCCCGACGACCATAGCGACCGCGCAGAGCCCGCTGCCAGCCGGCCGCAGACTCCGCCTCGCCCTCTCCCAGACTCCGTGTGCCGACCCCATCTTGGGATCCATAGCATTCGAGGGGACATTTCGGCAGTCCAATCGCGAATCCGGACCTCGAAAAGGCCGATACGGGTTGCGGTACATTGGGACTCAACACAGCGACTGACCAATCTGACCCTGGAGTCCCGAATGTTCTTCCTCTTGCGCCGCCTGGCGATCGGCCTGTGCCTGGCTCTGCTCTGCGTATTCGCGCCAGGCGCATACGCAGCCGAATGTGGTGACTCAGTCCCGTGCGACTGCGGTGACTCCGTCGGTGCTTCGACAACGCTCACGGCCGACATCGACGGCTGCAGTCGCACCGGCCGCGAGGTCGAGATCAAGAAGAGCGACGGCGTGAAGCCGGTCGGCAACGTGATCGACCTGCCGACCACTGGCCTCGGCGTCGTCGTGCGGTAGCTTCGGCTAGCCCTTGTCGACGTGCTCCATGAGCAGGTGAGCGAACCAGCGTCGGAAGCGTGCGTCGACCTGGCTGTGCTCGGGGGTTCCGGCGTTCCAGATTCCGCCGGTGAGTGAGTCGCCGAGGACGGCGGCAGCAGCCAGTCGGGCGATGAAGAACGAGTCCTCGCGAGTCGGTGGTTTGAGCCCGTTCGTCTCGGCGTGTTCGCAGCGCCGGCGGTGCAGCAGGTCGGCGACGTGGTCGAGCAGGGCGCGGGCTTCGGTGCGGGACTCGGAGGAGAGCGCGCGCCAGGCGATCAGGCGCGCGGTCCCGCTGTCGCCGAGAGTCGAGAAGACGTGCTCGATGATGTGCTCGGCGGAGCTCTCGTTCGCGGGCGCTGCCGACAGCGCATCGACCAGGTCTCCCACCAGCCGCTCCGTGATCCGAAGCCCCAACGCACGGGTGAGGCCGTCGCGGCTCTCGAAGTGGTGCAGGATAGTAGGGTGCGAGATGCCCACGTCTGCCGCTATGTCCTGAAGTCGGATGGCCTCGGGCCCGCCGGCCTTCAGGCGACCCTCGGCGGCATCGAGGATCAGTGTGCGTGCCTCGGCCGCGGTCCGGCGCACCCGCCGTGTCGTCGGCTCGGTTCGCGTCGTCTTTTTCTTCACCGGGGGCGCCATGGGTTATTGACAGGACTGTAGATATGGTGTTGTATACAATCTTGTAGATTAGATGTGTGACCGAGGGAAGTCCCTCGGGGGAAGGATACAAACCATGGCTCGACAATCGGCACAAAGCGGCAGGATTCGCCCGCTCGACGCACTTCGCGGAATCCGCGGCCTGCTTCGCGACCCCGATGACACGGAAAAGGTCTTCGACATTATCGATGCGCTGTCGGGCCGCTCGCTGGAGCGTACCTTCGGGCGGTTCCGCCGAACGGAAACGGGGGCGCGCTTGCTCGCAGAGCAGCCGGATCTCGTCGCCGTTCTAAGCGACCGGGATCGGCTTCTCGCGATGCCGGCTGGAACCCTCGGCCGCGCGTATGGCGAGTTCGTGTCGCGCGAGCAGATCAGCGCCGACGGTCTGATCGAGGCGAGCGAGCGGATCGCCGAGCGTGATCCCAGCATTCCCGAAGACCGCTACTGGTTCGGCGGCCGACTGCGCGACATGCACGACCTCTGGCACGTCGTGACCGGCTACAACCGGGATCTGGTCGGCGAGGCCTCCCTGCTCGCGTTCTCCTATGCTCAGATCCAAAACCCGGGCATCGGGTTCATCGTGCTGGTTGCTTACCTGCGTGCGGGCAGCAAGGACATTCGCTGGGCGAGACCGATGATCCGCGACGGGTACGAGCGCGGGAAGCGCGCCGAGTGGCTCCCCTCCCAGGATTGGGAAGCGCTCCTCTCGAAGCCTCTCGAAGAAGTTCGACGAGATCTCTGCGTAGGCGTTCCGCCGCAATACGAAGAGGTTCGGTCCGAGGGTGCTCCGGCGCTCGCCTGACCAACACGCACTTTTTTCTCCCGATCACGTATCCTTTCGGCCTCGGCGCGCGTCGTGCCATGTGCGAGCCGCAAGGATGCCATCGTGATGGAGAACGCCGGAATCACCCAGGACCTGCGAGACGGGCTGCGCGCTGCCTGGCAACGCTGTATCGACATGGCCGTGCCGCTGCGGCCTGTCCTCCACGGGTACTGAGGCACCCTGACGCGCGACGCGAGCGCGAAGCCGTTCGAGCTCGCACCACAGGAACGAGCGGCCGTGCTCTTGAAGGACGTGTTCGAGCTGAGCCTCCCCGCGATCGCCGATGTCCTCGGCACGACTGCCGGGGCGGTAAAGGCCGCCCTCCTGCTCCTCGGCTTTGAGGTGTTGTTGTATTTCGCGATCGGGGTCACGCTCCTCGTCGGCGCGGCCGGCGTGATGAATGTGATGTTCGTGATTGTGACCGTGCGGACCCGTGAGATCGGACTCCGCAAGGCCATCGGTGGATCCAATGGTTCGATCTTCGCGCAGTTCCTCGTGGAGTCCATGTTCATCACGCTCGTTTCCGGTGGCTTCGCCGGGCACCGGAGTGTCGGTGGGCGAGAGCGTTGCGACGATCCGGCGACTCGCCTCGGAGGACGCACGGCCGGGCCACACCGAAGCCACTGTGGCGGGGCTCGCGGAGATCGAGCGCTTCGCCTTGTACTAGGGGTTGCCGCTCGTCTCGGTCGGCGACCTGACGCGCTGGCTCTAGAATGCGCTCGGACCAAGTCGATCTGCGCGGCGGTACGCTATCCTCGGGTGCCGTCGCGCCGGTCGTTCTTCGCGCCGTTTTGCTTGCGGGCTTTCCGTTCGTCCTTCGACTTCTTCAGGACCGATTCCGCGTCGAGGTGATCGTCTCCACAGCGCGCGAGGTACTCCTGATAGGTTCCGGCGAAGTCGACGATTCCGTCGGGCTTGATCTCGATGATCCGTGTCGCGACGCGTCCGACGAACCACCGGTCGTGTGAGACGAAGAGCGACGTGCCGTCGTAGCCGAGGACGGCATCGGCGAGGGCCTCGATCCCTTCGAGGTCGAGGTGGTTGGTCGGCTCGTCGAGTACGAGGACGTTTGGTCGGTCCACGCCCAGTTTCGCAAAGACGAGTCGGGCGCCCTCGCCACCCGAGAGATGCTCGACTCGTTTCTCGGCGTCGTCCTTCGTGAACAGAACCTGCGCGAGTCGCGCGCGAACGAAGCCGATCGACTCCAGGGCGCACTGGTCCCAGAGCCAGCTCTGGAGAGTCTCACGCTCTTTGCCGATGAGGATCTCGTGGTGGTCCTGCGCGAAGTAGCCGGGGTGGGCCTCGTAGCCCCACTCGGTCGTCCCCGCGTCGGCGTCGAGGCGGTTCATCACGATCTTGAGGAGCGTCGACTTGCCGATGCCGTTGGGGCCGATGATGGCGACCCGGTCGCCGCGGGCCACGCGGACGGAGACGTCCTTCAGGACTTCGTTGTCGTCGAAGGACTTCGAGATCCCCTTCACCTCGAGGACCATCCGCCCGCTCGGACGCTGGGATTCGAAGGCGAACGTCGGGTGGCGGCGGGAAGACTGCGGAAGCTCTTCGATCTCGATCTTGTCGATCTGCTTGGCGCGGCTCTTCGCTTGGCGGGCCTTCGTGGGCTTCGATCGAAAACGCTCCACGAATTTCTTGTGGCCTTCGATCTCGCGCTCGCGTCGCTCGATGTCCGCTTCCTTGCGATCGCGTTGGTCGACCTTGGCTAGCGCGAAGGCGTCATAGTCGCCCTTGTAAAGCGTCGCCCGCTCGTAGTCGACGTCGACGATGTGGGTGCAGACGTTGTTCAGGAAGCGGTGGTCGTGCGAAACGATGAGCGCACAGCCCTTGATCCCGCACAGGAAGCGCTCGAGCCAGCGGATCGAGAGGATGTCGAGGTGGTTGGTCGGCTCGTCGAGGACGACGACGTCGGGCGATCCGGTCAGGAGCTGCGCGAGAAGAACGCGAAGCTTGTAGCCGCCGGAGAGCACCGAAAGTGGCTCGGCGTGGAGGCTGCTCTGGATGCCGAGACCTTCGAGGACGTCGCCGGCGAGCGACTCGAGCGCGTAGCCGTCGTTTTCTTGGATGTAGGTCTCGAACTCTCCGAACTTCTCGACGTCGAAGTCCTCTTCGGGGCCTTCGAGGAGGAGCCGCTTCTGTTCCATCACGGCCCAGAGCGAGCGGTGGCCGCGCATCGCGACGTCGAGGATGGGGATGGTGTCGTATTGGAAGTGATCCTGTTCGAGAACGCCGAGCCGTGCCTTGCGCGCCAGGGTGGACGAGCCGGCGCTGGCTTCTTCTTCTCCGGCGATGATCCGAAGAAGGGTGGACTTGCCGGACCCGTTCGCGCCTACGATTCCAAAGCGCTGCCCAGCGTGGAAGTTCATCGAGACGTCGCGGAAGAGGGTGCGTCCGGCGTATTCCTTGCCGAGGTTTTGGATCGAGAGCACGTCGGTGGGAGGATAGCAGTCCACGAGCGGGTCGCCCGCCCGTCGCCGAAGTGCGTTGATCGGCTCGAGGCTGGGCTACGAAACTACCGAGCGGATGCGTCCTCTCATCGTTGGGCTGTGCCTGCTTCTGGGGCCCCTCGGGGCGCCAGCGCAAGCCGCCCGGAACGTGGCCTTTCCCGGGGCGGTGGGATTTGCGGCGGAGACTTTCGGCGGTCGTGGAGGGGACGTGTTCCTCGTGACGACCCTCGCCGACGACGGTCCAAGGAGCCTGTGCGAAGGCATCGACTCACAGGCGGGGCCGCGCATGATCGATCTTGCCTAAGCGCTCCGCATTCGCGGGAAGTCGCACCTGACGCTCGCGGGGCAGACCTCGGCCGGTGAGATCACGACGCGGGCTCGAACCGGGCGATCCCGCGGACCGCAACGACTACGAGGTCCGCCGGAAGTACACGAACCTCGAGGTCTACCTGCACACGCTGACGCGCTGAGCGTCAGCTACCGGCCGAGGCAGTGCGGCGGCGGGCGCGCCACTGCGCGCGCTCGAGGTCTTCTTCCTGCGAAAGGAAGTTGAAGATCCGTCGGATGTAGCGGAAAGCGCCGCCGTATCGGGCAAACTCGGCGGGGTGGATCAGCACCGCCTCGAGCGGCATCGGGTCGTCCTCGGTCTTCGCGACCCGCAGGATGCAGGCGTAGCAGGGCGCTTGTATGCGTCCGCGATCGATCATGTATGTGAGGTACGCACCGGCCTGGACCTTGTGGGACACACCGATCGACTTTGAGGTCTTCCAGTCGACCAGGAGCGGCACGCGCGAGCCGGGCCGCTCTTTGACCTCGTACTTCCGGTTCCAGGTCGACCTGGCCAAGAGGCGATCGAGGTCGGCGGTGCCGAACGCGTCTGCGGTGCCGGCCGACCAGATGCGCTCGTCCTCACTCCAGAGACGTTCTTCGATGCCTTCGGGGTCGGGTTCGAACGCGATGGCTTCGAGCCAATCCTTCGCGAGGCCGGCCGCGCGCGTGACGAGCGGCTCGGGCTCCGGCTCGTCGGTTCGATCGAGACCGGGGAGGGCGGCCTTCTCGCGGAGATGGTCTTCGAGAAGCGCGTGCGTGGCTGTTCCGAAGTCCGCGGCCACCTGCTTCTGGACGTCGCACGCGAGGTCGCGGCCGAGGCGCTTCTTCACGTCTCGGAGAACGGCCTTCGTCCGCACTTCGTCGAGATGCTTGCCGAGCACCGCGGCGACTTCTTCGAGGACCTTTTGGCGCTCGAGCTTGGCGGCCCACGTGGTGAGAAAGGGCTTGCCGATGCCTCGATCGATCACGGTGGTCGTGCGGGGCATGGGGCGGCGCTCCCCGTCGAGGACGTAGAAGTCTGCATCGGCGTGGGGGAGCTTGGGCTTACGGGGGCCGTTGCTGGCTTCGCTCATGGGCGATCCATAGAGACATGGGCAGGTTTCAACTCCAAACGGACTCGGTCACAATCTGCCTGATGTTGCCTCTTCTACTCGCGATCATCGCCGGTCTCGCGGCCGTTCCGCATATCGCGTGCGCCGCGGAGAGCACGGAGATCGCCGTCCTCCTGCGCGACCGCGCGGGGCGCGACGCGGACCTCGACCTGCGCCCGCTCGAGCCGGCCGAGGTTGAGCTTCTGGAGGCCGCCGCAGCGGTCGGTCTCCTGCCGACCCGGCTGCAGGACAACGGGGCACAAGTCCTGGCGGTATCGGGCGGCGCCGATGGTCCGCGCCTTCGTGCCTTGCTCGCCGGCCTGCGAGGCTTGCCCGAGGTCGTCTACGCGGATCGAGTCATCAGAGTGGAGGAGGCGACCCCGCCGCCGGGTGGGACGCTCGATCGCATCATCGTGAAGCTCCGGGATCCGGCCTCGCGCGACGCCTCGGATGCCGCGCGTCCCATGCCGCAGGAGAAGGTTCGGGAGCTCAGTCGGATTGCCGGCGTGTCCCTTTTCCACGAGCGGCCGGTCTCCGGCGGTGCGTACGCACTGCGACTGTTCCAGAAGATGCCCGATGCATCGGTCACGGCCATCGCGAAGCGGTTGTCGCAGGATCCGTCCGTCGCCTACGCCGAGCCGACCGTGCGGGGCCGTTTTCAGGCGCGCCCGAACGATCCTCTGTACGCCGACCAGTGGCCTCTCTTCGATAGCGCCGGCGGCGTGAATGCTCCGGGCGCTTGGAAGCGGACCCGAGGGAGCGCGGACGTCGTCGTCGCGATTCTGGATTCAGGGATTCGGCCGGAGCATCCGGACCTGCGTGGACGGTTGTTACCCGGCTATGACTTCGTGAGCGACGTGCGCCGCTCGAACGACTTCGACGGTCGGGACGCGGATCCGACGGATCCCGGTGATGCGACGTTCTCCGCGGAGTGCGCGATCGGCGCCCCGGCGACGGTCTCTACGTGGCACGGGACGCACGTCGCCGGAACGGTCGGTGCGGCGACCGACAACCGTACGGGCGTCGCCGGGGTTGATTGGAAGGCGAGGATTCTTCCCGTGCGGGTGGGGGC
Organism: Candidatus Binatia bacterium; assembly: GCA_029243485.1. Classification (NCBI taxonomy): domain Bacteria; phylum Candidatus Binatota; class Binatia (SeqCode); species Binatia bacterium. The sequence goes on from JAQWRY010000073.1 coordinate 87,913, forward strand.
GAAGTGCGGCATCGATCCGATCGACCTCGTCGATGCGATCCGCTGGTCCGCGGGTGCTCTGGAACCCGGTGTCCGGATCGCCGACGTGGGGCCGGGGCCGGCGACCCCAGCGCGCATCCTGAACCTCAGCATGGAGTTCCCCGGTGCCTGCCCTCAGTCGCTGCAGGACGCGATCACGGACGCGGTCGCCGCCGGCGCCCTCGTCGTCGCGGCGGCCGGGAACGCCGGCCAGCCCGCGGGCGGCTTCCATCCTGCCAACTGCCAAGGCGTGCTCGTCGTGCACGGGAACGACGCCGCAGGCGCACACGCGGCGTATTCGAACTATGGCGATGTCGACGTGTCGGCGCCCGGCGGGTCGACGTCGATGGACGTACGGCGCGGAATCCTCTCGACGGTAGTCGCCGGACGCAAGACCGCCGGCGCACCCGACTACGCGTTCAAAGAGGGCACGAGCATGGCGGCGCCGATGGTCGCCGGCGTTGCTTCCCTGGCGCTCTCCGTCGCCCCGGACCTGACCCCCGGGAACCTGCACACTCTTCTCGAAGCCACGTCTCGGCCGTTTCCGGTCGGGACCGGCGCGGACTGTTCCGATTCCGGCAGCCGCTCGTGTGGTGCGGGGATCGTTGATGCGGGGGCGGCGGTCGCCGCGGCGGCTGCCGTGGATTGACCTGCCGGTCGGTGCGGTGAATCTGGCCGTTGGCGGGCGGCCTCGCAGATGGCAGGATCTTTCGATGCTACCGACCGTTCGTCGTGCCCGTGCTTGCCTGATTCTCCTCTTCGCCGTCACAGTCGTCGCTGGCTGTGGTGACAGTGCGACGACCGGAAGCAGTTCGTCGCCCGGGGGCGCCCCCGTCGCGGCGGCGGATCCCGCGCAGCCGGGGCCGTATCCCGTCGGCGTCACGCGAATCGAACTGTACGACGAAGCGCGCGATCGCGTCGTCCTCACCGAGATCTGGTACCCTGCCGCCGAATCCGCCCGCGACCAGCCTCCCGCCCCGGCGACGAGCTACCTCCCGCCGGACCTCGCCTTCCTCGCGGACAACGCGACGATTCCGCTCGTCGCTGTGCGCGACGTTTCGCTGGCTGACGATGGGCCGTATCCGCTGATCGCGTTCTCGCACGGTTCCGGCGGGATCCGGTTCCAGAACACGTTCCAGTGCGAGCACCTGGCGAGTCATGGCTTCGTCGTGATCGCGCCGGATCACCAGGGGAACACGTTCTTCGACAGTTCGGGCACTACGGAGGGGTTGCGGGAGGCGCGACCTCTCGATGTACTTTATCTCCTCGATCAGTTCAGCACCTTCACGTCGCAGTCGGGCAATCGATTCGAGGGGTGGATCGATCTCGACAAGGGCTTCGGCGTGACTGGACACTCCCTCGGCGCCTTCACCTCAATGGCCGCTGCGAGCATGGACTCACGCGTCGTCGCCTCACTGCCCATGGCTCTCGGTGGGCCGGTGTCCGACACCTACGATGCGGCGACGTTGCTCATGCTGGCGACCGTCGACAACACGATCGGCCCCGAGGGCAACGCCGCCGTCCGCGCTACGTACGACCTGGTTCCGGGACCGCGGTTCCTCGCAGAATTGGTTGATGCGGGGCACTTCAGCTTCAGCTTCGCCTGTCAGACCGGACTCGGGATCGGGGATGGCGATGGCTGCGGGACGAGCACGCGGTTCGACGGCTCTCCGGTGACGTTCATCTCGGACCTGCGGGTCTGGGAGATCGTGAACACCTATTCTGCGGCGCTCTTCGGGCGCTACATCAACGGCATTCAGGAGTATGACGAATTCCTGAGTTCGACTCTCGACCCGGAGGTGAATCGGTATGTCGCCGACCCGAACCGTTGAGCCGGCTCTTGACGCAACGATTGGCCGCGGGCGAGATCCGAGTCCTACCAGGCGGCCCGAGACGTCCGCGTGCACACGCCGGGTTGACTGATGCTGACCACGGAGCAGCTTCAGGCCACGATGAAAGGCTTGTTTCCCGAAGTGCTGGGAGTGCGCCTCATGGAAGCGACGGAGGATCGCATCGTCGCCGAGATGGATCCCCGCGAAGACCTCTGCACGCTACCCGGCCGGATTCACGGCGGTGCGCTCATGGCCTTCGCGGACACGCTCGGCGCTTACGGCACCTTTCTCAACCTGCCCAAGGGTGCCGGCACGACCACGATCGAATCGAAGACGAACTTCTTTGCGAGTCCGAAGTTCGGTGTTCCGATTCAAGCCGTCTCGACACCACTGCATCGCGGCCGAAGCACGATGGTGTGGCAGACGAGAATGGAATCGGCAGGACGGTTGGTCGCCCTCGTCACGCAGACCCAGATGGTTCTGTTCCTCGAGGGCTGATGTCGGCGGAACGCGCGCCGCGCGCTGCCGCCTGAGGTGTAGGTCAGAGACTACGCTTCTTGCGGCGAAGGTTGCGTCGGCTGCCCTTGGGCTTACCGGCACCACCGCGCGGTCCACCTGGACCGCCGCTACCACCACCACCGCCACCACCGCCACCACCACCGAACGGTGAGGGGCCGCCGAAGTCGGGTCCTCCCTGGTTCGGATTGAAGGAGGGGGTACGGGGGCGACGTTCCTGCGCTTCGTTCACGCGTAGCGCGCGACCGTTCAGCTCGAAGCCGTCGAAGCGCTGCGTCGCAGTGGTAGCTGCGGACGAGTCCGAGAACTCCACGAAAGCGAACCCACGAGGTCGACCGGTTTCGCGGTCCGTGGGGAGAAAGACCTCGGCGATCTCGCCGATGTCTCCGAACAGTTTCTCGAGCTCAGCCTTCGTCGTGTCGAAGCTCACGTTCCCAACAAACAGTTTTGCGCTAATGATGTCCTCCAGGTTCGATGGTGGCCGATGGGCCACGCGGACGACGGACCACCAAGGCCCACCTCCACTTTGGCCTTACCATAACAGGCGAAACCGCGGTCTACAGGGCCTAGAATCCATGTGGGCCCAGACAAGGGATGGCCGGTTCCGGCCGGCCTCGACGGGGTTCTGAGGGGTCGTGTACACTTTGGTTTGCAGCGGGAGAGGGGCTGGTGGGGTGGCGGAGGGGCGGAGGAGCCGCTGGATCAAGGCGGAGAATCGCGGCGGTGGTGGTCGCGACCGTCGCCCTGGGTGGTCCGGCGACCCGACAGGCCCAAACCGTTGCGCCGTCTGGGTTTCTGGGGGCGGATGCGTCGTCGCTGGCCAAGGGCCAGGACGACCAACCCAAGCTTTTCTACCTGGACCAGGTGGTCAGCTGGAAGAGTTTTGGATGCCGTTCTGCTCGGTCCGGTGACGATTTGGCGAAATCTGGGAAGTGAGGGGCATTTCACAGACCGACGAGCAGACGCTGGCGAACAGCTTGCATGGTCTGCTGTACCGCGTTCTCGCAAAGGACTGGCAGATGGCCACTGCGCGGGGGCCCAATACGCTCCGTTTCCAGGTGGCGCTCACCCAACTCGACGGCAGTGACGTCGTCTTGAACGTGGGGTCGACGGCCGCATCGGGCAGAAGCGCCTGATGGGGCTCGTGGGAGAAGTGGAGCGACGTCGACTCGGCCATGGAGTACTGGGGCGAGATGTTCCGCTCCGATTTCTGTGAGCAGCGTGGTGCGGGCAGCTGCACGAAGCCCGAGGCCGACGACCTTTTAGGGTCCTGGCCGGCGTCGCGTGCGGTAGTGGTGGAAGGACTGCACGCAGAGGCGTACACTGGGCTCGGAAGCGGCCGGAGCGAGTTGAATCTCCGGCTCGAGGACCGAGGGGCCGGTAGACAGCCGGTGTCCGCGGGGGGCGGTAGGGTGTGGTGATGGGGACGCGGAGGAAACCTCGATGACGGTGGCGGAACTCGTTGCGTTCGTTCCGTTCGTGCTGCAGGCCGTTTTTCTGGTCGGCGGTGTGGTCCTGCTGGTCTGGCTAGCCTCGGTGCGCCGGGGATTGTCGGCGTTGGAGTCGGCGACGTTGGATCAGGCCGAGGAGGCGGAGCGGAGTCGCGACGCGAACCTCGCGGCGCAGGCAACCCAGGTAGCCCTGGCCTCACGCCTCGAAGCGATCGAGAAGGCGCACGTCGATGCCGAGAAGCGCCTTCGCGAAGAGATCGGCCAGAATCGACGCGAGGCAGCCGACAACGCACGGATCGGTCGCGAAGAACTCGGCGCCACGCTCGGTCGCGTGGCCGACTCGATGCAGGAGCGGCTCGGCGAGATGGCGACCGCGCAGGCTGCTCGCCTCGACGCCTTCTCGACCCGCCTCGAGGGGCAAGCGGCCGCGAATGAGAAGAAGCTCACGTCGCTCACGCGCTCGAACGAAGAAAAACTCGAGCAGCTACGGCAGGCGGTCGACGACCGGCTCGGGCAGATGCGGCGAGACAACGGCGAGCAGCTCGAGCGCATGCGGGCCACGGTGGACGAGAAGCTCCAGGGTACACTCGAAAAGCGCCTGGGCGAGTCGTTCAAGCAGGTTTCGGAGCGCCTCGAGCAGGTGCATCAAGGCCTCGGCGAAATGCAGACGCTCGCCGGTGGCGTGGGGGATCTCAAGCGCGTCCTGTCGAACGTGAAGCTCCGCGGCGGCTGGGGAGAGGTGCAGTTGGGGGCGCTCCTCGAGGACATGCTCACGCCGGACCAATACGTCCGCAACGTGCGCCCGCGCGAGGAGAGCGCCGAGGTCGTGGAATTCGCGATTCGGCTGCCCGGCAAAGAGGGCGATCCGGACGACGCCGTCTGGCTCCCTATCGACGCGAAGTTCCCGCTCGAGGATTATCAGCGCCTCGTCGACGCGAGTGAGGCGGGGGACCGCGTCGCTCTGGAGGCCGCCGCAAAGGATCTCGAGAGGCAGATCCTGAGCTGTGCGAAGGACATCTCGACGAAGTACATCCACCCGCCTCTCACGACGGACTTCGCCGTGATGTTTCTACCGACCGAGGGCTTGTACGCCGAGATCGTTCGCCGGCCTGGGCTCGTGGACCGGCTTCAGCGCGAGCGCCGTGTGGTCGTGGCCGGACCGTCGACCTTTGCGGGGCTCTTGAACAGCCTGCAGATGGGGTTCCGGACCTTGGCTATCCAGGAGCGCTCCAGCGAGGTTTGGCAGTTGCTCGGCGCCGTGAAGACGGAGTTCGGGAAGTTCGGTGACACGCTCGATGGCGTCAACAGGAAGCTGGCGCAGGCCTCGAAGACGATGGACGACGCCGCGAGGCGCTCGCGCGCGATCGAGCGGAAGCTGCGCGATGTGGAAGAGATCCCTGTGGGGGGCGGTACGTTGGGGGTGCTCGAAGAGGGGCTGGACGCCGACGCTTCGTCTGAAGGAGAGAGTAGCGAGGAGGCTGCGCGGCATGCGCGTGTGGCTGTGGCCTGACGCGCGTCGGCGCATCTGCGCCGGATGGATGGGTCTCATGCTGGCGTTGGCCGCTCCGGTGGCGGCGCGGGAGCCTGCGCCGGAGATCGATCCTGCTTCGGAGCCCGAACCTGCGCCCGAACCGCCGTCGGACCTGCCCCATGCGCACGTCTCGGCCGGGGACATTTCAGTGGGTGCCTCCGGCGGTTTTGGCTTCGGATTCGTCCGAGCTCCGGCGTACCGCGGGGGCGAGACCGACGACGTGAACGCGATCGCTCTGTTTCCGCAGATCGGGTACCGCGTGACGGATCGCTTGGGCGGAGACGGATGGTACGCGGGTTCGTTCGAAGTTCTGCTCGAAGGGAACCTTCTGTGGGAAACGCACCCGCACAGCGGTTTCGGCGGCGGGGCGGGGCTGCTGTTGCGCTACGATCTCCTGTCGGTCCCCTACGTGATCCCGTTCGGGGAGATCGGCGGCGGCATGCTCGATCTGGACTTCGGGCTCGACGACCAGGCCGACGGCTTCAACTTCTCGCTGCACGGCGGGGCGGGCGTGCGCTACTTCATCACGCCCAACTGGTCGGCCTCGCTCGCCTGCCGGTGGCAGCACATCTCCAACGCTGGGACCACGCTGCCGAACGACGGTATCGACATGATTCAGCCGCTGTTGGGGCTGTCTTACGTCTTCGACCGCTAATCGACCGCCCGCGGGTCGCGTGGACGCGGCGGACCGGCCGCCTCGGCGCTTCAGCCGCCGACGTGCGCCGTCCGTGCCTTGGGTTGCGCGCTGCGCTGCGTGGCGGAGCTGCTTCGGTATCGCTGTGCGTAGAGCGCCGTCGTTTCCTTCAGGCGCTTCGCGATCTCGGCGCGGAGTTCGGGGGGCTGCACGACCTCGACCCACGGACTCGTCGACATGATCCAGTTCGAGAGCTCGGTCGTGCCGCGCACCTTGAGTTCCAGATGCGTCTTCCCGTCGGATCCGCGGAAGAACTTCTGCGTCGCGTGGAGTTGCCGGGCGCGCAGGTACGCTTCGGTCTCGGCGTTCTGGATCGCCAATTCGACGCGGGTGGTCTCCCCGTCGACGATTCCGAACATGCCGTTGGTGTGGCGCGCGGGGTCGAAGCCCTTGGGGTAGTTGAAGTGTATCTTTAGCCCCTCGCCGTCGACCTTGGTCTCGACGGAGCGGATCCGATCGACGGCCAGCCAGACGGTCTTGCGGTATTGCGAGCTGCGGCCGAGGAGGTAGAGACCTCCGCGGTGCTCGACGAGGGAGTAGGGGTCGAAGTCGTGGGTGCGGCCTTCGCCTACGACGCCGCCGTAATCGATCACGAGGCGCATCTGGTCGATCAGCGCGCGGAGGAGCAGATCGAGTTCGTCCTCCATAGTGGAGTAGCTCTTGGGCAGGTGTGCGAGGGCGAAGAACTTGCGGTCGGCGTTTTCCAGGCGGCGCCGCGCCGCGGCCGGAACCGTCTTCAGCATCTTGCCCCAGAGATCCTTGTTCACGGACTCGAAGACCGTTCCCTCGAGGACGCGGGCAAGGCGGAGCGTGAAGAAGAGCGCCAGGACTTCGTAGTCGGTCGTTGCGGGGCCGGTGTGCGTGTCGGCCAGCTTCACGAAACGTCGGTCGCCGCGTCGGACGACTTCGAGAAGAGGGCGCTCGCGCTGGTCGACGAGTTCACGACGGCATGCCTCGAGATAGCGGGCGAGCGTGCGTTCGGTGATCCGGAGATCCTCCTGGATGGCCTCGAAGCTCCAGCCATTCGGACGCTCGCGTAGTTCGTGAACGAGTCGGGCCAACCGGGTCGCTGCTCCGTAGGTTGGCTTGCGTCCCTGGGTGGTCCTTTTCTTCTGGCGTGGCATCACTCCCCCTTCGACAACGGGTGTCTCTGAAGAGCTACTAATAAGAGACCCTGCGGGATGCAGAAAGATGCCGAACCCGTGATTCGTCGTACGAACGTTCGAGATGTGGGCCGCGAACGGGAACGGCAAGTAGCGCTGGCCCCCTGCGGCTCGGCGGGCCCGACTCCGAGGCGTGGGCTGATGTGCACGATCGGGACGCGGGAGCCACTACCGGTTCCGCCGAGGATCGCTCCGACCCGACAGCGACTCTCGTGCCCGGCCGAGATCAGCAGAAGTTCCCGTGCCCGTCGGAGATCAAGACGAACCTCCGAAGGCTCCCCCGCCGCCGCCGCGACAAGAGTGACGAACGTCTCTACTTCTGGGCTGGGAGTCCCTCGACGTTAGTTCTACGCCTGTTCGACGCGGTTGAGCTCTGGGTCGGCGCGCTCGGCGTGCTTCTGCGAGAGGAACAGGCGGTAGCGCGCGTAGGTCCTCGGCCGCTTGGCCTCGAGCCAGGTGAAGAACTGTTCCGAGGTGCGGAAGGAGAACTTCTCTGCCGGCTCGTCCTCAGCGGTGAGCTGCTTCTCGCAGTCGCGCCAGTCGAAGTCTTTGCAGATGGCGGGGCGGTGGTCGTAGATGCCGCAGAGTCCCTTGTCCGTGAGGTTCTCGCAGCGCGTTTCCATCTGCAGGTACCACGCGCCTTCCCAGTCGATGTAGACCGAGATGCCTGCGTGATAGAGGTACCAGGAGATGTGATCGTAGTCCTTCATCGTGGTGGGCTCGTCGATCTGGGTCGCGATGTAGGTGCAGCACTGAGAGCACGAGAAGCACGGATGGCCCGAGAGCTTCGTGAGCGTGGGAGGAGTCAGAGTCGGCTTCTTCGGGGTGCTGGACCGTTTGCTCATACCCGGGCGATTAAGCCATGCGTGGCAGGGGAGCAAGGGTTGTCTGCTCCGTGCCCGCCGAATTCCCGGTCGTGCGGGGGCTAGGGCAGGCCGAGGCTGGCCGCGCTGCAGTCGGTGAAGGCGGACCGGGGCGTTCTTCGCCTGGAACCGATCGGCTTCGTCGCGCAGGATCAGAGAGGTGCTGGGGCTGAAGAGTGCACAGCTCCGCTGCTGTCCCGCGAGGATCCGGATGGCGACCCGGCCCTGTGCGCCGGTCAGGGCGAGTGTCGTGGCGAGATCACGGCCTCCGAGGTTGTCAGGCCCCCAAAACGAGCGGCAAGCGAGAAAGCGGCCGGCTACCCCTCGTCGTCAGCGATGCCACCCGCATCGAGCGCGCGATCGGGGACGCGGAGCGTGATGTGGGTTCCTTCCCCCGGATTGCTGCGGATCTCAGGAAGATAGCTGCCTCCGTAGAGGTGCGTCAGCCGGTCACTCACGTTCCGGAGCCCGACGCCGGTCGCCCCGGTCGGTCTGTGGCCATCGGTGACCATTCCGACCCCGGAATCCTGGATGTTGAGCACGAGCTCCCGGCCCTCGACGCGCGCGCGGACGAAGATGTCGCCACCCCCGACCTTGTTGGAGATTCCGTGGCGCACGGCATTCTCGACCAGCGGTTGGACGATGAGGGTGGGCACGATCCAGCGCTGGGCGTCCTGGGCTATGTCGAACTCCACGCGAAGCTGGTCCCCGAAGCGTGCCCGTTCGATGTCGAGGTATCCGTCGGCGATCTCGAGCTCGTCGGCGAGGGGGACGAACGTGCGGTCTTTGCTCTGTAGGAGGTAGCGAAAGATCTCTGCGAGTCGTTGCACGCACTCTTCGGCGCGAACGGGGTCGACCGTGATGAGGTGCGCGATCGAGTTCAGGCTGTTGAACAGGAAGTGTGGGTTGATCTGCGCGTGCAATGCCTGAAGCTGCGCGGAGGCCGCAAGCTCGTCGGCTTTTTCCGCGCGTGCTTCGAGGGCGCGCATCGGCTGCCACGCCTGATCGAACATCGATACGGCCAACGCTGCGGTCGGCAGGATTGGAAGAGCGAAGTACGGCCAGGCGCCTTCGGCGACGTGCCGGCCGGACGCGTCCTGCGAGAGCATCCAGATTCCGAACCGGGCCAACAATACGGCGTTTACGACGAGGAACGACGTGCAAGTCATTCCCAGGATCGCGGCGATGGTCTGGCCGATGAGAGTCCGCCACCTTGACGGGGTTCGGATGCGCGGCAGCACGAACCTGAACAGTAAGATGTAAGCCGGCGCGTAGGCGACCGCTCCGAGAGTGATCTCAAGAGACAGGCTCCAATTGTCCTGTGAGACCCCGGCGATCAACCCGAGGAGCATGCCCGTCGCGATTGACGACCACAGCATGAGCCTCACCTGTCGCCACAGGACGCTGCGTTGCGAGGGGGCCGCTTCCACGAGGGAGATCCTACACCTTAACCTGCGAGCGATGAAGTCGTCGTGGCGGTTGCCATGAGGGTCCGGGTTTCGACGTCGAGGATTTCCACCCGGTGCAGGGCCGTGCCGTTCCCTTCGCGGAGAAGCTCGCAGCGGGTCCGGTAGGGCCCCTTGCCCTGGGCCAGGTAGTGGACGGACAGGTCGGTGGCGATCGCCGGCTCGCCGAGGAGGGCGCCCGTGGCGGCCTCGCAGGCGGCCTGGGCGAGAGTGGCCGTGATTCCGCCCTGGAGCGAGCCGAAGCTGTTCTTCGCGAAGTCGCTCGCGGGCAGCTCCACGATGCCGGCCGCGGCGTCGGTCGTCTGCAGCCCGAGTTCGGTCAGGAACGGGCTGCGCAGCCCGGAGTCGGGGCGCGCGAAGTCGACTCGGGTCTCCTCGGTCGGCTCGCTCGGGTGCTCGAGTTCCGAGGTGAGGTCGGGGCGACTGATGCGCACGAACGTCATGGTCGAGTGGGCGAGCGCGACACCCTCCGCGGTCCGCGACTCTTCTTCCGAGCCATAGCCGCGGACGGTGACCTCGAACACGGCGGTGGTGCGTCCGCTTCGCAGAAGAGTGGGCTCGGCCACGGCCAGCTCGACCGGTTCCCGTTCCTGCGCGTGGATCTCGAGTTCGGCCGTGGCGAGCCAGTCCGGCGCGATCGTGCGCATCGCGACTCCGGCGGCGGCAAGGTCGACGGCCACGGCTAGGGCACCCAGGGAAACGGCACCCGACGCGCTTCGAAGCTCCCGAGGCGTGGGCATGAGAACGCGGTCGGACCGGTCCGGGGTCCGGATCATGCTGAACGCGAGACCTCGCAGGAGGTGCCGGTCGGGTGGGTACGCAGGCATACTGGTGATGGGTAGCGACTCGCCGGGAGCGACGCGACTGTGACGTCCTCAGGTATCCTCGTCGTCGCGTCCCGCCGCGATCTCCGCGCGCAGCGCGGCGAGATCCCCCAGGTAGAAGAACGACACCGGCACGCGCATCAGGATGAACACGAACGAGAGCAGGAATCCGAGCGCCAGGAGTTCCGCCTCGGGCGCGAATGAGCGGTAGAAGTAGACGACGGCCGCCTGTTGCGTTCCGAGGCCGGCGGGTGTGATCGGAAGCGTCCCGATGAGCAGGACGGGAGGCACCGTCGCCACGAGGTGGAACCAGGGAACGTCCGCTCCGAACGCAGGAAGCGCGAGTGCGAAGAAGAGAACGAACACGGAGAAGTAGGTCCCGCGCAGGCCGAGAACGATGAACACGTCGCGCCACGTTGCGAGCCGGTGCGAGTGGAAGACGCGCAATTCGAGGATGCCGCGGAGCCACGCCCATCCCGGCTTCCAGCCGGAGATGAAGACCGTGAGGATCGCGAGCGGAACCGCGAGCACGAACACCATCGCGATTCGGATCGATTCGAGTCCCGGATCGGCGGGCAGCAGAAGGCTCCCGAAGAGGACGAGCCCGGCCAGGATCACGAGGTCGATCAAGTTGTACAAGAGCATCGTGCTGAGCGCCTCGATGAACGGGACGCCCTTGGCGTGTCGCATGTGCAGAATGATGCCGCCGGTGCCGAGGTTCCAGTTCAGCACGGCGAGGAGATACGTTAGCGCGCGGACGGAGCGCGCTTCCCGTGGGGGCAGCGGCGCGTTGAAGCGAGTGTAGATGTAGGACAGCGCGAACGAGTCGATCCAGAACCACACCACGACGCAGAGTACGGCGGCCGGAAGGAGCAGGCTCAGGTCGGCGCGGCCGAAGGCGGCGATCGCCTCATCGAGCGGGATCTGCTGCAGGAGGTACCAGAGGACGAAGGCGGCGAGAGCCCAAGGGAGGACGCGCGTCGCGAAACCCGTCCAATCGGCCTTCGCCGGGGCGCGCTTGCTCACCCGTGGAAGTGTCGTCGCACGGTCGGCGGTTCGCAACCGGGCAGGGGGTAGTAGCGGGCCTACTATTCCGCATGACGAACCGTGAGAGTTGACACACTCAGAGTGAATGCTCACACAGTAGGTATGACTTACGGCGTGGAAGAGCTGGCACGCGAGGCGGGGCTGAGCATCGATACGATCCGCTTCTACCAGGCGCAGGGTATTCTCGACCGACCCAAGCGGGTGGGGCGGAAGGCTTCGTACGGCGAGCGCCATCTCAGTCGGCTGCACCGGATTTGCGATCTAAAAGCGCGCGGGCTGACTCTCGCAGGGATCAAGCGCGTCGTCGGGCCCGGGAAGTCCCGTTCCGACTCTGCGCTCATCGGAGCCCTTACCGAGGGGCGTGGGGCGCGGCGCTTCGATCGCGCGGGCCTCGCCAAGGAGACCGGCGTGCCCGAGGCGCTCATCGAAGCGGTGGAACGCTCGGGCCTCGTCGAGCCGCTGCGCGACGGTGGCGGTGCCGCGTACGACGAAGCCGATGTCGAACTCGCGCGCGCCGCGCTCGCCGTCTTGAAGGAAGGCCTACCCCTGCAGGAGTTGCTCGGGCTGGCAAACGATCACGCGGGCAACATTCGTGAGATCGCGGATCGCGCTGCATCGCTCTTCGACACGCATGTGCGACACGATGGTTCCGGGGGCCAAGTCGATCCGGAAGAAGTCGTGGACGCGTTTCGCCGTCTGCTCCCGGCAGTGACGTCGCTCGTGGCGCATCACTTCCAGAGGACGCTCGTCTGTCGTGCGCTCGAACGTCTCGAGAAACACGGCGATGCGTCTGGCCTCGAGCAGGCGCTCGAAGCCTCACAGTCCACCCGGTTGGCGATCCGATGGAACTGAACGCACATCGCGATCCACTTCCCGCTCCGGGCGAGAAGGCCGCAGCGGTCCGCGACATGTTCGATCGAATCGCACCCGGGTACGACCGCATGAACGGACTGATGACCGCTGGGTTCGACCGCGCCTGGCGTCGCGCGGTCCTGGACATCGCCGCGGTGGGGAACGGGGACCTCTTGGTCGACGTGGCGTGTGGTACCGGCGATCTCGGTCTCCTCGCCAGGCGAGACGGGGCTTCGGTCGCGGCGGTCGACTTCTCTGGGCCGATGCTCGGGATCGCAGCGGAGCGGGGCCTCGAGGGACGGTTGTCACGGGCGGATGCGCTCGCGCTGCCGGTGGCGAACGGCTGTGCGGACGCCGTCACGTGTGGCTTTGCGCTTCGGAACTTCGTTTCGATTCCGCCGTTCCTCGCCGAGGCTGCACGGATTTTGAAGCCAGGCGGTCGGATCGTCGTTCTGGAGGTCGCGACACCGACGAACCCGCTGATCCGATTCTGCCACCAGATCTATTTCAATCGCGTCGTCCCCTTCCTCGGCGCGCTCTTGGCGGAACGCGAAGCCTACACCTATCTTCCACATTCGGTGGTGTACCTGCCGACGACCGCCGAGCTTCTCGAGATGCTCGATGCCGCCGGGTTTGAACGGACCGGCGCGCGGAAGCTCGGATCGGGTGGAATCCAACTGGTGCACGGAAGGCGCCGGTCATGACCGCTGCGATCCCGGCGGGCTTGATCCGAGAGCCGCGGTTCCTCTGTGTGGGCGAACGCGTGCTGGACCGCGCGATGGATCCCCTCGACTTCCTCACCTGCGTCGGCGACGAGCGAGCCTTCTACTTCGAGCGCCCGGCCGACGGAGTGTCGATCGCGGCGGCCGGCGTGGTGCCCGGCATCGAAGAGCCCGATCGTGGACAAGAGCCTGCGGGGCTGCGGGTCGGCGGATTCGCCTTCGACCGATCGCGCGCGCCGGACGGGCAGTGGTCGGGGTTTCCGGATGCGTCGTGGTCCGTGCCGCGTGTCGCGCTTCTGAACCGCGACGGGGAATCCGTGCTTCGGGTAGCGGCAACGGCCGACGAAGGAGGCGGTGCGCGAGTCGAAGCGGGTCTCGATGAGGTGGTCCGCCGGCTCGGGCGCCCGACTTCGGCTCCCGAGTCCGAGGGGGTGGCCCACTATCAGATGGAGGCGCTCGGGTCTGTGGCGCATTGGAAGGCGGCGGTCGAGGCAACGCTCGCCGACATCGCTGCGGGCCGGCTCTCGAAGCTGGTCCTCGCCCGCGCGGCGCGCATCACGGCAGACGTGCCATGGCGTCGCTTCCGCATTGCTCGTCGCCTGCGCGCGGCGCATCCTGGTGCGACTGTCTTCGCGGTCACCTTCGGTACGCGAACGCTCGTCGGTGCGACCCCCGAGAGACTTGCTCGTCTCGACGACCGACGTCTCACGACCGCGGCCGTCGCGGGTACGGCGCCGCCGGCGCCGATCGGTGGGGAGGAGGATCGCGCCTTCCTTGCGGATCAAAAGGAGCGCCGCGAACACGCTGTCGTCGTAGACGAGCTTCAGAGGCGGCTTGCGCCTCTTACCACGGACTTGGTCGTCCCGGAGGCGCCCGCCATCTTGACGACGCCCGCCCTCCGTCACCTGCACACGCCGATCTCGGCGGAACTCCGCGCCGGCCGTGGGCTCCTCGATGTTTGTGGCGAGCTGCATCCGAGTCCCGCCGTCTGTGGTCTCCCTGTAGATTTCGCGAAGGAGGCTCTGCGCGAGCGCGAGCAGATCGACCGCGGTTGGTACGCGGGCGGAATCGGGTGGCTCGACGAAGGCGACGGGGAAGTCGTCGTGCCGCTTCGCGCCGCGCTACTCGATGGTCGCGTTGCCACGCTTTACGCGGGCGCGGGCATCGTCGAGGGCTCGCGGTGGGAGGCGGAGCTCGAGGAGACGCGACTCAAGATGCGCGTCATGCAGGCCGCTCTCCTGGAACTCTGATGGCGCCGAACCGAAACTATCTCGCGATGGAGGTTCTCGTCGAGGAGTTGGTGCGTTCGGGTGTGACCGATGCGTGCGTGAGTCCGGGGAATCGATCAGCTCCGCTCGCCTTCGCACTCGCGCGCAACTCGGGCGTGAAGGTCTGGACCCACGTCGACGAGCGCTCGGCGGGCTTCTTCGCGCTAGGCCTCGCACGTGCGACGCGTCGGCCCGTCGTCGTCGCGTGCACCTCGGGAACCGCGGCGGCCAACCTGCTGCCGGCGGCCGTCGAAGCGCACCATGCGGGTGTTGCGTTGATCCTGCTCACCGCGGATCGGCCCCCGGAACTGCGTGAGCGTTCGGCCGGCCAGACGATCGACCAGCTCGGTTTGTACGGAAGCCACGCCCGTTGGTCCTTCGATCTCGGGGTGCCGGAGCCGACGGAGGTGGGCGTGCGACACGTCCGAGCAGCCGCGTGTCGTGCGGTGGCCGAGTCCGTCGGCCTGCCGGCGGGTGTCGCGCACTTGAACCTACCGATGCGCGATCCACTCGATCCGTCGAACGAAGAGGGGGTAGCCCTCGCGGAGGTTGGCGCGACGGCGCGAGATTCCGAAGCGCGGTACACGCTGGTGACAGTGCCGAACGCCGGAGTCTCCGCGGATCTCTTGCGACCGATCGCGGACCGGTTGGCGACGGCTCGACGCCCGCTTCTATACTGCGGCCCTCTCGATTCAGACGCTCCGAACCTGGTTGCGGCGGTTCGGGCCCTCGCGCAACGGCTCGATGCGCCGCTCTTGGCGGAGCCGATCTCGAATCTTCGCCGGTCTGAGGCCGGAGAACGGCTCGTAGGGAGCTACGAGGCGCTCCTGCGCGACGACGCCTTCGCGGCGGCGTCTCGGCCGGATGTCATCGTGCGGCTGGGCGCACCGCCGACCTCGCGGACGGTCGCGACGTGGCTGGATGGCTGCGGCGCGGAACTCGTCGTGTTGGACGAGGGCGGCGGTTGGCCGGATCCCGGCTGCCGTGCGAGCCACGTCGTCCACGGGTCGATTGCAGAGAACTGCCAGACGATGGCCGCGGCGCTGCGGAGCGTCGATTCGGATGCGGATTGGTGTGAGCAGTGGGCTGCGGGCGAACGACGAGCGGCGCAGGCGTTAGCGGTATCCGTGGAAGGAGAGAGTGCGCCGTTCGAGGGCCACATCATGCGCGCGATCGGGGCCGCCCTTCCTTCGGACGCGAGCGTGTACGTGGGCAACAGTCTCGCCGTTCGCGATCTGGATTGGTTCTGGCCGAGCGACGCGCCTTCGGTTCGAGTTCTCGCGAATCGCGGCGCGAACGGCATCGATGGGTTCGTGTCGAGCGTCCTCGGTGCTGCCGCTGGAGGTATGCCGGTCGTGGGGGTTTGCGGAGACCTGTCGTTCTTTCACGACCTCGGCGGCCTGGTGGCGGCGCAGCGGCTCGGTGTGCGCGCGTGCTTCGTGGTCACGAACAACGGTGGGGGAGGGATTTTCGACTATCTGCCGTCGGCGCGGGCTGAGGGTGGATACGAGGAGCATTTCGAAGAGCTGTTCGTGACACCTCTCGGGATCGAACTCGGCCCGCTCGTGGCAGCGCACGGAGTCGAATTTCGTCGCGCGGAGCGGGTGGAGCAGATCCGTCCCGCGATCGAGCGCGCGCTCGCTAGCGCCACGACATCGGTGGTGGAAGTGGTCGTGGATCGAGCGGACAGTCGCGCGGCCCACGCGCGCGCGTGGGCCGCGGCGCGGGCGGGCAGGGCGGGCGAATGACCCTGTGGGCGAAGACTTACGGTGAGGGGCCGCCGCTTGTGCTGTTGCACGGGTTTACCGGCAGCGCGGCGACGTGGGATCGCTATGCGAAGGATCTGCGGGGCTTCCGCGTGCTCGCGATCGACCTCCCCGGACACGGTGCATCCGCCGCGCCGGCATCGGGCATGTCCTTCGAAGAGATCGCGGATGCGGTGGTTGCCGTTCTAGACGACGAAGGCGTGGAGCGCTGCGCGTGGCTCGGATACTCGATGGGTGGGCGGGTGGCACTGCAGGTGCTCGTTCGGCATCCGGGTCGGGTGGAGCGGATCGTGATCGAGAGCGCGTCGCCGGGACTTCGGGAAGCGGGAGAGCGCGAGGCCCGCGCCGCTGCGGACGACGCCCTGGCCGCGGGAATCGAGCGCGACGGCTTGGAGCCGTTCGTCGAGCGTTGGGCAAGGCAACCGCTCTTCGCGTCGCAGAAGCGCGTTGCACCCGAGGATCTCGACCGCGAGAGGAGGGCTCGGCTGCAGAACACCGCCACCGGACTCGCGGCCGGACTGCGAGCGCTCAGTGTGGGTCGGCAGCCCTCTTTGTGGAGCGCTCTTGGCGCGGTGCAGGTTCCGCTCTTGGCGGTCGTCGGAGCGGAAGACCCCAAGTACCTGGCTCTAGGTGAGTCACTCGTCCGCGTCGCGCCCGGCGCGGAGCTTCGTGTCGTGGCAGAGGCGGGGCATACGGTCCATCTCGAGCAGCCGGGCATCTTCTGGTCCGCTGTGCGTTCCTTTCTTCTGGGTGGGCTGGGGAGCGATCGCGGATGAGTGAGAGTCGTGCGTCGCTTCTCCTGTCGGCGATCCGGCCACGGACGCTGCCCGCCTCGCTCGTGCCGGTCGTCGTTGGGAGTGCGGTTGCGGGCCACGGAGGCGCCTTCGATCCCGCTATCGCGGGGTTGGCGATTCTCGCCGCGGTCCTGCTGCAGATCGGCACGAACCTGATCAACGACTATGGCGATCACGTGCGGGGCGCCGATGGCGACGATCGAATCGGGCCGTCGAGAGCGTCGCAGTCGGGAGAGGTGGATCCGAAGCAAGTGGCTCTCCTGGGCGGTACGGCACTTCTGGGCGCGGCGCTCGTCGGTGTTCTCCTGATCGCACACGGCGGCTGGCCGATCGTGTGGATTGGCGTCGGCTCGCTCCTCGCGGCAGTCGCGTACACGGCGGGGCCGTTTCCGTTGGCGTACCACGGCCTCGGGGAGGTCTTCGTGTTCGCGTTCTTCGGCCCGGTCGCGGTGCTGGGTACGCAGTACCTGCAGGCCGGCGAGATCAGCGCCGGCGGCGTCGCCGCCTCTGTCGCGATCGGTGCGCTCGCGGCCGCGATCCTTTTGGTGAACAACGTGCGCGACGTCGAGGGTGACACCCGGGCCGGGAAGCGGACCATCGTCGTGCGTCTCGGTCGCCGGGCCGGTCGGGCTCTTTACGTGCTCGCGCTCGCCCTCGGTTTCGGTGCGCCGCTCGTCGGTTGGCTCGCGGGCTGGCTCCCGGCGGGTGCGTTGGTGGCGTGGCTCTCGCTCCCCCTCGGGATCTCGCCGTTGCGCACGGTTCTCACGACCACCGAGGGGCCGCCCCTGAACGAGGCGCTGGCGAACACCGCGAAGCTCGAGTTGGCTTTCGGGATCGCGTTCGCCGTCGGCATGTTGCTGTGAGAATTCGAGCGGTCGAGCTCTTGTCGTTCTCGATTCCGCTCGTGAGGCCGCTCGCGACGGCGCGCGGCGCGATCGAGGAACGTCGTGGGTGGATCGTGAAGCTCACGGACGAGCGTGGTCTTGTGGGCGTCGGAGAGGCGGCCCCCCACCCGCATAGCTCCGCCGAAGATGCGGCGCGCGAATCCAGCCGGCTCCCCGAGATCGCTGTCCGCGTTCGGGATGCCGACGTGTTCCGGGTTCGCGAGGCGAGCGAGACGTTGGCGGATTTTCCGAGGTGGATCGCGTGCGGCCTCGACACCGCTCTTTGCGACTTGGAGGCCCGTGCTCGCGGTGTCACGCTTGCCGAACTTCTCGGTGGGGCGCGGCGCAACGATATCCCGGTGAACGCGGTCCTCGAGGCTGCGGATCTCGACAGTTGCGTGGATGAAGGGAGGCGTGTGCTCGCGGCCGGATACACGCACGCGAAGCGCAAGATCGCGGGCGACGTCGCAACGACGGCAGCGGAGGTGCGCGCGCTCGGTGCGGCGGTCCCCGGTCTCGCGTTGCGGCTCGATGCCAACGGTATTTGGGATCGCGCGGAGGCCGAGGCGGCCTGTCGAGCGCTCGCCGGTCCGAACGTGGAGTGGGTGGAGCAGCCGCTCGAGTCGAGGGACTTCGAAGGGTTGGCCGCGCTGCGGTCGAGCGTGGAGGTGCCGATTGCGGTCGACGAGTCGGTGCGGAGTCCCTCCGATGTCGAGGCGCTGGCGCGAGAACGAGCGTGCGACGGCGTCGTGGTGAAGCTGGTGCAAGTCGGAGGACTGTCGGTGGCCTGCGAAGTCGCGGTTGCCGCGGCCGCCGCTGGGTTGCCGCTCGCAGTCACGAGCGGCATCGACACGGGAATCGGAATCGCGGCGGCTCTGTCGTTTGCGGCGACGGTGCCCGGGTCTTTAGCGGCCTGCGGTCTGTCGACAGGCTCACTCCTGGTCGGCGACCTGGTGCGTGACGTGGTCCGCCCCGGACCGTGGATGGGCGTGCCGTCAGGGCCGGGGCTGGGAGTCGAGCTCGACGAGGTGGCGTGCGCGCGGTTTGCCGTGGAGTCGACATGACAGTTCAGCCGGATTGGTTGCGGCGACAGGCGGCCGCCCGGCCGCGTCATGCGGCGGTGGTCACCCCGCAGGGCAGCGCGACGTTCGCCGAACTAGACGATCGCGTTGCTCGGCTGGCCCGGGTCCTGTCCGCGCATCCGGCGACGCGGGTCGGGGTGGTCCTGGGCAACGGGCTCGCTCTCGCGGAGACGGTGCTGGCCTGTCTACGAGTCGGCAAGCCCGTGGTCTTGTTCGATCCTCGGCTCGGCCTGGAGGAGGCTCTCCCTCTCGTCGCGACGACCGCGCCCGGCTTAATCGTCACGAACGCGGAGACGCAGGATCTCGGTGGGGCGCTGGCGGCCGAAGTCGATGGCGAGTCTTGCGCGCACGCAGGACTTGCGGCCGCGGCGCGCTCGTCCGCACGGGACACGCCCTCGGGTGTGGATCTCGAACGAACCGCCGTCGTCGTCTTCAGCTCCGGTACCAGTGGAACCCCGAAGCCGATCGAGCTGACGGCTGGCAATCTTCTGTGGAGTGCTCTCGCGAGCGCGTCCCGCCTCGGCAGCCGGCCGGAGGACCGATGGCTCGCGTGTCTTCCGCTCTCGCACATGGGCGGGTTGTCGATCCTGTTTCGGAGTGTGCTGCTCGGAACCACGATGCAGCTGCACCGCGGTTTCGATTTGGCGGCGGTGCGCGCTGCCCTCGCCGGGGAGGGCACGACCATGGTGTCGCTGGTCCCGACCACGCTCGCCCGGCTCATCGACGAGGTGAAGAGCGGAGTCGTTGCGGCCCCCGCGCTGCGCTGCGCGCTGATCGGTGGCGCGAGCGCTCCGATCGAGCTTCTCGAAGAGGCTCGCCGCTCGGGCCTGCCGGTGGCGCCCACGTATGGGCTCACCGAGACGGCATCGCAGGTGGCGACTCTGGCCCCTGGTGAGCCCTTTGGCGAGACGGGCCGTGTCGGGCCGCCGCTGCTTCCCACGGAGGTGTCGATCGTCGGCGCCGACGGTCGTGACGTGGAAGCGGGAGTCGTCGGCGGGATTCGGATTCGAGGCGCGACCGTTTCGGCGACGGCGCTCGAGGAGGACGGCTGGCTACACACGGGGGACGCGGGCCGGCTGGACTCGGTCGGGGTGCTCACGGCGCTCGGTCGGCAAGACGACGTCATCATCACGGGGGGCGAGAATGTTTCGCCGGGGGAGGTCGAGGCCGTACTGGGCCGCCTGCCCGGGATCGCCGAGGTCGCAGTCGCTGGGGTGGCGGATCCGCAGTGGGGTCAGGTCGTCGGCGCGTGGGTGGTGCCGAGCCCGGGGGCGTCGATCTCGTTGGAGGGCCTGCGCGAGGCTTGCGGCACGCAGTTGGCGCCGCACAAGCGCCCGCGATGGCTCACCCTGGCCGACGCGCTGCCGCGCACCGCACTCGGCAAGATTCGAAGAAACTTACTCGGCGGGCGGTGAGGGGGGCGGCGTCGGGTGGCGACGGCCCGCCCGCACCGTCATGATGGGGGGATGCCTTCCCCGCGGCTCCGCGCTCTTCCTCTCCTCTCTCTCGGCCTCGTCGCGGTGGTGCTGGTCTGGGCGGTGCGGCTGCCGGCTGTGACGTGGAAGAGTGCACAGCCTCCTCGTCACGTGATCTTGATCTCGCTCGATACTCTTCGCGCGGATCACTTGGGGGCCTGGGGGTATGAGGGGGAGACGAGTCCCCGCTTGGACTCTCTGGCGAAGAAGAGCGTGGTTTTCCGACGTGCCGTCGCGCAGGGCAGCAGCACGATCCCGTCCCACGCGTCGTTGTTCACATCGCAATACGCGTCGGCGGTCATCGCCCCGGGTGCCGGTCTGCTGGATTGGTCCGAAACTCTCGCGGAGGCGCTCTCGCTTGACGGGTTCGCGACGTGGGGCTTCGTAGATGGTGGGAACGTCCGCAGTAGATTCGGATTCGATCGGGGGTTCGAGCACTACGAAGACGATCGCGTCGGAGTGGAGCGTCTGGTGGCGCGCGCGAAAGGTTGGATCACGTCACATCCGACGCCCCGCTTCTTTCTATTTCTGCACACGTACGAGATCCACACGCCCTACAAAGCTCCGCCCGAGTACGTGAAGATGTTCGGTACCCCCGAGTTCCGGCCCGGCTTCCATCCGGACACGAAGTACTTCCGCGAGATCGAAGCGCAAGGCAAGGGTTTGTCGGCCCGCGAGCATCGCGAGGTCGTGGCGCGGTACGACGCGGGCATTCGCTACACGGACGAGCGCATCGGCGGCTTCCTCGATTGGCTCGACGAGAGGGGGCTCCTCCAAGACTCGCTCGTCGTGGTGGTGTCGGATCACGGCGAGGAGTTCCTCGAGCACGGGAGGCTCGGCCATCAGCAACTCTATCTCGACCCGAATCTTCGCGTGCCGCTGCTCTTCTATCGTCGCGGGATGCCGGCTCGGGTGATCGACGAAACCGTGGAATTGATCGACGTCGTGCCGACCATCCTCGATCTCCTCGAGTTGCCGAATCTCCCCGCGTCGGTGGGCCAGAGTTTGGTGGCGTCCTTCGCGGGCGTACCTCCGCGGGGCGACCGGATGGCCTACGCGGAGAAGGGCACCATGCCCGGGGCGCAGACCGTGATCACGGACCGCTACCAGCTCCTGGAGGATCGGACGACGAATGAGGTCCGACTCTACGATCTCCAGGCCGATCCCGAGGCGACGCGCGATGTTCTCGCAGAGCAGCCCGCGGTTGCGGCAGAACTTGCTGCCGCGATGGCAGCGCGACGTGAAGCGGCCAGCGAAAGCTGGCATCGACACGAGCGCGAGGCGCGCCGCCAGACCCGGATTGCGCCCATGAAGGACAAAGTGCGTCGCGAACTCGAGGTGCTCGGGTATCTCGAATAGGATCCGATCGACCGTCGGATTTTGCGGCGTCAGGACGTTCTGCTA
This sequence comes from Candidatus Binatia bacterium, assembly GCA_029243485.1. NCBI lineage: Bacteria > Candidatus Binatota > Binatia (SeqCode) > Binatia bacterium. The sequence continues at coordinate 109,565 of JAQWRY010000073.1, forward strand.
GCAGGCGGGTATAGGCGGTTGGTAGGCCGTCAAGGGTGAGAGAATGATCGAGAAGAGAAGCCGGATGAAGAGGATCAACTGGGTCACCGCGGTGTTCTTGTTCTCGACTCCGGTGGGGGCGCTGGTCTGGGGCGGATTCCATGTTCACGCGAACGGAGTCAGCGCCGCCGAGGTCATCTTCTTTGCGTTCTACCTTGTCATCACCGCGATGAGCATCACGGCGGGCTACCACCGGCTCTTCTCTCACCGTGCCTACGAGGCGAGCCCTCTGGTCCGCGCGCTGTATCTTCTCTTCGGTGCCGCCACCTTCCAGGACTCCGCGTTGGCGTGGTCGGCCGACCACCGTTCGCACCATCAGAACATCGATCGCGAAGGCGACCCGTATAACGTCCATCGGGGTTTCTTGTGGGCGCACATGGGTTGGCTACTCGTGACCGATCACCTCCACGAACGTCGAACGAACGTCCCCGATCTCGAGGGCGATTGGATGGTCGTCGCTCAGGATCGGTACTACGGGTTGATCGCGACCGTCATGTGCTTCGGGCTGCCGCTTCTCGTCGGGTTCGCATTCGGTGATCCCTGGGGGTTCCTCCTCTGGGGAGGGCTCGTTCGCGTCGTAGTCGGACACCACATCACCTTCTTGGTGAACTCGCTCGCGCACACGCTCGGAGAGCGTCCGTACGAGCCGGCCTTTTCGGCCCGCGACAGTCTGGTCACCGCCGTACTCACGTTCGGCGAGGGGTACCACAACTTTCATCACCGGTTCGCGAGCGACTATCGCAACGGTGTCCGTCGGTACCAATGGGATCCGACGAAGTGGCTCATTCGTGGCCTCGAGAAGATCGGTCTCGCGTCGAACCTTCGCCGGGTCCCCCGGGAGCGGATCGTCGCTGCCCGAATGCGGTCGGATGAGCATCGTCTCCTCGAGCGCGTTCGCGAATGCTCGCAAGACGCGGTGGAGTCCGCGCAGGCCCGGTTGGCGGAGATCTCCGTCGCCGTGGAGCGGACGGTCACGCGGCTCGGCGAGCTCGAGAGGGAGTTCGCTCGCGTCCGGACGGATGCTGCGGGCGTCTCGCGCGAGCGCCTCCGACAGCTCCAGGCCGACTTGCGCGCCGCCCGCAAGGAGTTCCGCGAGGCCTGGCGTCGGTGGGCCCGCGAGCTGTCGCGGTTGCCGGCGAGCCTCGAACCCTCGCCGACCGCGGGCTGAGTTTCCCTCAGATCGGTCCGATTTCGGGGATCAGCTTCGCCACGCGGAGGGAGTCGTCGATTAACCGGTCGACGGTGGGATGCCTGCGGAAGCTGATGTGCCCGCCCGGGTACCAGACGATGCGCGGCCGGTCCCAGTGACGCCAGAGATCTCTCGGGTGATCGGGGGCGACGATCCGGTCGGCCGTCCCGGCAAAGATCGAGCGTCGTTCGTGCGGCACCAGCGGCTTCATCGCCAGTGGAGACACGACGCTGAGGAGTTCTCGGATCTGCTCGTGCACGAGCCCCAGGGCCTCGGCGGCTCGGATTTGCAACGGCGAGCCGTGACGCGTCGATAGCCGGAGGAAGTCCACTGCGGGGATCCCGGCGATGACGGCATCGAGCGGCTCGAGCGAGGAGAGAAGAGCGGCGTTGTACCCGCCGAGTGAGAGGCCATACACACCTACGGGACCGTCCCACTGCGTCCGAATCCACGCGAGGACCCGGCGAAGATCCCACACGGCTTGCGCTTCGGCGTGGATGGAATCCAGGAAGTCCGCGCCGAGGTAACCACCGCCGTTCCGACGCCCGATACGTCGAAGTCCGTGCAGGGGGAGAGTCGGGATCGCGAGGTTCAACCCGAGCCGGTCGTGCAGGCGTCGGGCGCGAAAGGCCCCCAGGTCCGCGCGCGGAAGGCCCATCTCATATCCGTGTACGCAGATCAGCCACGGGCGCGGCGCGCCGTGTCGCAAGATCCATGCGTGTGCCCGGCGATTCGAGGCGTGGTCGAGCCAGCGGTCCCGGCCGGGCTCGTCCGGCCACGGTTCGTACTCGCTGTCGAACTGCATGTGCTCGTAGGACAGGGTGCCGACAGCCGCGCGCGGCATCTCCATCCGTGTCGGTGGCTCTGGCTGGCGATGAAAGGCCGCCGGATCGTCGAACCATCCGCGGCTCCGGAAGAGCGCGCGGGCCTCCGTCGCCTCGTGGAGCACTCGCCTGTGTTCCGCGACCGGGATCGGCGCCGTGCGCAGCGTGAGGCTTGCCAGAATCACCTCGTCGAACGCCACCTCGCCGTCGAGTCCGAGCGATGGCGTCACCGGCGGTACGTCTTCGAGCAGTGGTTCCTGTCGGAGGGCGGTCCGCCCGGCCGCGAGGAAGCTGGCCGCCGAAGCGGCGAACAGCGCTACTGCGAGGACAGGCTCGACGGCGATCGCGAGCGGAAGGCTCAGGAGGGCTCCGGCCGCAGCGCCGAGTGCGAGGAACTGGGGGATGCGTATGTCTCCCGGGTACAACACCGTCGACAGACCCGCCGAGAGCAGCAGGGTGCCCGGGAGCAGGCTTGCCGCCCCGGCGAGTCCGCCGCAACTCATCCCGCACCAGAGCCAGGCGAGACCGGTGAGCGGGGGGAGAAGGACGGGGAGGGACCAACGAGGTGGCTCGAGCATGGTTCGCCCAGCGATACCGTGCCGCCGTCCGCGGGGCCACATCAGAGGTCCCGATATCACCCATTTCGCGCCGAGCGGTCGTAGACCCTGACGGTGCCGGCCAGCTGCCGGCCGCAACAGGAGGTAGAGAAGATAGTCGGAACCATGGCCGCCCAATCAGCTTTTCCCTCGGACGCGATCCCCGTCTGGGATTTCACCCGCCCCGCGCTCCGTATGCTCGGCAAGGAGCGCGATGGGGAGGACGGTGTCGGGGTCTGGAGGAAGCGAGGACGACAGCCGGAGATCGAGGCGGATGCCGAAGTCGAGTTCGCGCCCGCTGCCGAAGGCTCCGCCCAGTTGCGGATCGACCTCGACCGCGCCCTACGCCGCCTGTCTCCGGAGATGCGGTCGGTGGTCGTTGTGCGGTTCTCGGAAGACTTGGCCTACGAGGAGATCGCGCACGTTCGCGGTGCGAGCGTGAACACGGTCAAGACGCAGCTTGCGCGCGCCAAGCGCGTGATGCGTGAGGAGTTGAAAGGAGCTTGGTCATGACTGGACGATCCGGAGATCTCGGAGCTGCCTTCGCGGCGGTGCCGCCATCGCCCGACGGGTTGGGTTCTCGCATCCTGGACTTCGTACGGGGTGCCGCAGAAGATCTGGCGAGCCTTCCCGAGCTCGACCGCATCGTGTTTTCGACGGTCGAGTCGGCGCGCAAGGGTGGTTGCCGGGTCTGTCGAAAGTGTCAGCCGACGGATCCGACGCCCGAATGACGCAGGCCTCATAGGTCAAGTAGGTAATCCTCGAGGCGGAGTTGAACGCATGTTCGAGGAATTCACTTGATCCGATGGTGAGAAGGAGACTAGCGGGTACCATGTCCCAAGAACTCGAGACGGCTAGTCAGGTAGAAGTTCTCGAGACGATGGAGCGACTCTCTCGAGCCGGGTACTGCGAGGTCGATGTAAAGCGTCGTCTTCGGCCCGGCGAGTTTCGGAGAGTGGTGGGGTGGTCGGAGGCGGAGAGGCGGATTCGTTTCACGCTCGAATGGAAAGCAACGGACCGAGGCGTCGAGACGGAGGTGCAAGTTTCAAGGTGACGCGGCTGGCGCGTCCCGCTCGGCCGGAGTTCAGAGAACATCGTCCCAGACGCGACGCTCCGCGGGGAACGGATCGGCTTCGACGCGGGACTCGCGATCGAAAACGAGGGTCTCGCGGCGGGTTTCATCGTAGGGCCGCCATTCGCCGAGGCCTGCGTGCGACGGGTTGCCGCTGCGACCGAATGCAAGCCATGCATCCATGGTCTGCAGGCTGAGGGCGTCGGCCTCGGGGCCACGGCCGGCAAAGCGATCCATTGTCGGTGCGTCGAGTGTGCCGAAGACGAACGGGAGCTCGATCGCGTGGCAGGCGCCGAGGGCACCGCGCCCCGCCGGCGAGGGCCAGGAGAAGAGGTAGGCGAACGTCGCGGATTGGTGCGCGGCCTGCGCTTCGGCGAGTGCGATCGCCGGGAGGCGGAACAGGCGGTCGGTTTCGATCGCGTCGAAGACTTCCCAGGGTGCGCGACCTTCGTGCCCGTACGTTGCGAGCAGGCGCTCGGTGGCCGCCTCGGGGTCTGTCACGGTCGCGCGCCGCAGTCGGGAATGCACATGCTTGCGCAGGCCGGCGGGGTCCATCGCACGGTGACTGCGGATCGCGAATGTGAACAGGCGCCACTCGTCCCGCGTCGTGCCGACGATTAACTCGACGTCGCGCGCGTCGCCCGCGCGGACGGCGTCGAGAGGGTGCACCGGAAGCGTGTCGTCGTCGACGACCGGTGCGAAGGGGAGGAAGATCTCCGCGGCGAGCTTCTCGTGTGTGCGAACCGAGGCTTGAACCAATGCCTCGACCGGGACGTCGCGGAGACGGCGTGCATCGACGTTCTCGAGGTCGAGGGCGCGTCCCATCTCGAACCGAACGCGGGCAGCTTCGTCCTGCGTGAGGGTGGCTTGCGCAGCGCCGCTCTGGGCGATCGCGCGGTGGAAGAGCCCGCGTGCTGCCGGCATCGCGAGGAGCGTGGTGGTGGCCATCCCGCCCGCGGATTCGCCGAAGATCGTGACGTGGTTCGGGTCGCCTCCGAACTGCGCCACGTTGTCGCGGACCCACTCGAGGGCCTGGATCTGATCGTGCTGGCCGACGTTTCGGGCCGCGTCGTCGAGGTGCAGGTAGCCCAGCGGGCCGAGCCGGTAGTTGATCGTCACGAGGACGACGTTGCCGCGCTCGATGAGGGCGCGCCCTTCGTACATCGCCTGGGAGTTGGAGCCCGTTCGGAATGCGCCGCCGTGGATCCAGAAAAGTACCGGGCGGGCGCCGTCGTCGCACCCCGGCGTGAAGACGTTCAGCGCGAGGCAGTCTTCGTTCTGCGGGCCCGACGCCATTCCCTGCAGGGGGCTCGGCGGCTGCGGGCAGCTCGATCCGGTTTCGACGCACGAGCGGACGCCGGCCCACGGCTCCGGTTGGCGCGGCGCTTCGAAGCGGAGCCTGCCGACCGGCGGGGCGGCATAGGGAATCCCGCGGAACACCTGATGGGTGCCGTTGTCGGTGCCCTCGATTCTCCCCGAAGTCGTTTGGACCGTGACCGCCATTCAGAGGTTAGTAGCGCAGTCGTCTGCGGCATGCCCACCGACGTCTCAGGGACGGTAGTACATCGGATTCGGCAGCTTGTAGGTCGCCCGCGCGAGTCCGCCTTCGAGGTCGCTCCACTGATCGCCGACGTTCACGAGAATCTCGAAACCCTGTTCCTGGATCGCGCGACGCGCTGCCGTCTTGTAGGGGACGGCGGAGTCCAGGTCGTAGTCGTCGGGTTTGAGGTGGAGCCCGACCCAGCGCCCATACCCCGCCGCGTGGAGCTGTCGCTCGGTCGCTTCGCGAAGGTGCTCCCGCCGACCGGTCACGAAGAACACCGCGACACCCTGGTCGAGCGCTCGGCGGTAGAGGGCGAGGACACCTGCGTGGGGCGGGGCCACCGAGCCCGAGACCCACTCGTCCCACGCACCCGGGTCCCAGCCAAAGCCCAACTTCCGTTGAATCGCGAACGTGGAAAGGGCGGTATCGTCGATGTCGAGTACGATCGCAGGTCGCTTGGCCGTCGGTAGCTCGGTTTCGAGGCGCGCTGTCGCTTGAGCCGAGATCTGGTTGATTTGTCCCGCCCATTCGCCGCTGTCGTGGAACTCGATGATCTGCGCTTTGGTCTCTGCGAGGTGCGTGAGGGTAGAGCCGTCCGCCAGTCGTACCGCGGACTGTTCGGGGGCCGGTTTCGCAGGGACGAGGGTCACGGCGGGAGGCCGGCTCCCCAGCCCGCAGGCGGCGAGCGACAGCGCGAGAGCAAGGGCGATGGCGTGTGGCCCGGCGCCGACGGCTCGGCGATGTTCAGACTCAGCTGCGCGCATGTCCCGGCCCCGGGGCCTGTTGGATCACGGCTCCGTCGGGGCTTCAACCGCCCCGAGGACCCGAGTCAGGCGGGCGGGGGCGAGACGGCTTGCGAGACGCTGTCGATGAGCTGGCGGGCCGTGAACGGTTTGCTGAGCGTCTGGCCGGCGCCGAAGGATCGCGCCGCATGAAGCAGATCTCTTTTGTCGAGGACGGCGCTGCCGCCGGAGACCGCGATGATCTTCAGCTGAGGCCATTCCCGCCGGAGTTCCAGGATCGTCTCCAGACCTTCCTTTTCGGGCATGATCAGGTCGGTGATGACCACGTCGCAGGCCAGTACCCGCTGTACCTCGAGGCCGACGCGGCCGTTGGCTGCCTGGAGAACCTCGTGCCCGGCGGGCTCGAGGGCCATTCGTGCCATTTCCCGAACGGTCGCGGAGTCATCGATCACAAGTACGCGTGCCACAGTCGCTCCTCAGCTTCTTGGATCGGTCGAATGGATCGGAAACTGGAGCGCGGCCGTCGAACGCGCGTTCGAGGCGGGTTTGGCGGGGCTCCGACATGGCGATCGCCTTAGGGTAGTTTGCGTTTCCGACGGGTGGGCGGTAGCAGCCCGGCAACCGAGGAGGTCCAGGTGATCGTTGTCGCAGGAACCATCGTAATCGACCCGGCCCAGCCCTCCGAGCCGGAGGCTGCCTTCGACCGGATGCGGGTTGCCAGCCTCGCTGAGGACGGCAGCCTGTCCTACCAGGCGTTCCGGGACCGGGTGGACGAGGGCACCTGCTTCATCTTCGAGAAATGGCGCAACCAGGAGGACCTGACGCTTCATTTTCGGGCTTCGTACATGGCCGACTTCGGAACTGTTCTCGCGAGTGACGGCGTGCGCTCGATGGAGGGCCGAAAGTACGAAGTGAGCGCGGGGGGGGACGCCCCGTGAGGGGGCGGCTGCTTGCGGGGGTTGCGGTTCTGGGCCTCGCCTCCATGGCGTCGGTCTCCGCCGGTGACCCGTGGAAGGACAGCGCGCAGTACGCGATAGAGTACCGGGTCGACCTGACGGCGCTCGCGGCAACCGAGAACGACAAGGTTCGAGTTTGGGTGCCGCTGCCGGTCGAGACGACCGATCAGACCATCCTGTCGACCGACATCGACTCGCCGTGGGCCTCGCGCATGGTGCGCGACTCGAACGGGAATCGCGTCGTCTACCTCGAAGGGGAGGGGGCCGCCTCGAAGCCGTTGGTGCTGCGCACGGTGGTTCAGCGCCGCCCATCGCATGGGACGTCGAAGGACCTCGTTTCGAAAGATGGTCCCGACGATCCGTCGCGCTTTGGCAAACCGGCACGGATGATTCCGCTCGAAGGCCTGATCGAGCAAGTGGCGAAGCAGGAGGCCCGTGGCCTCACCGGCGAGGACGAGAAGGTCCGCGCGTATTACGACTACGTCGTTGCGAACATGGCCTACGACAAGAGAGGCACGGGTTGGGGCCAGGGCAACGCAACCTGGGCGTGCACGAACAAGCGCGGGAACTGCACTGACTTCCACTCTCTCTTCATCGGTATGGCACGAAGCCAGGGGATTCCCGCGCGCTTCCTCATCGGCCTCCCGGTCCCCGGCAAGGACGGCGGCGTGATTCCCGGGTACCACTGCTGGGCGGAGTTCTGGGACGAGTCCGCGGGCTGGGTGCCGGTCGATTCCAGCGAGGCGAACAAGAGAGACATGGCTGACGAGTACTATGGTCATCTGCCCAACGATCGTGTGGAGTTCACCACCGGGCGGGACCTTGTTCTGGAGCCGCCGCAGGCCGGTGAGCCCCTCAACTACTTCATCTATCCGTACGTCGAGATCGCGGGAGAGCCCGCAGGCGACGTACCGGCAACCTTCGCGTTCGAGCGCCAGCCGCCCGAGCGCCCGACCTCGGGGAGTTGAACGTGGACATCGGAAAGATTGGCATCTGGGCGTTTCTCGACCTCGTTCCTGCCGCGGAGTCGCAAGCGGCGGCGCGAGAGATCGAGGACCTCGGTTTCAAGGCATTGTGGATCCCCGAGGCGATCGGCCGTGAGGTGTTCACGAGCTCGGCGGTCCTCCTTGCGGGAACCAAGAGCCTCGTCATCGCGACCGGCATCGCGAACGTTTGGGCGCGTGACGCGATGGCGATGGCCAACGCGCAGCGGACGCTCTGCGAAGCGTACCCCGAGCGGTTTCTTCTCGGCATGGGGGTGAGTCACGCCCCGATGGTCTCGACCATCCGAGGGCACAACTACGACAAACCGTTGACCTACATGCGCGGGTATCTCGACGCGATGGATAAATCGATCTTTGCGGGTGCCGCGCCGGCGAGTGAGCCAAAGCGGATTCTCGCGGCGCTGCATCCCAAAATGCTGAAGCTCGCTAGCGAGCGCTCTTGGGGTTCGCACCCGTACTTCGTGACTCCCGAACACACGGCGCGGGCGCGAGAGGCCTTGGGTGAGGGCCGTATGCTCGCGCCGGAACAAGCGGTGGTACTGGAGACGGATCCCGACAAGGCGCGCGCGATCGCGCGCCAGCACATGGCGATCTACATCGGACTTCCGAACTACCGTCGGAACGTGCTCTCCCTGGGCTTCGAGGAGTCGGACTTCGACAACGGCGGAAGCGATCGATTGGTCGACGCCATCGTCGCGTGGGGTGACATCGACGTCATCCGACAGCGCGTCCGGGCGCATCAGGACGCCGGCGCCGACCACGTCTGCCTCCAGGCTCTACCGGAGAACATGGCCGAGTTGCCCCGCGACCAGTGGCGCGCGCTTGCGAAGGGCTTGCTCTAGCGGGCGTTGAAACGTGGCGTTGCCGGCCGGAACGGGGTGTTGCGCGCGGGTGCGGCGTCCCGTTTCACGGTGGGCTCGGAGCTCCGGAAGTAAGGGCGGCTCGGGATGGCGTGCGTCTTGCGATCGAGTCCTCCCGTCGGTGTGTCGTAACCGGTGGGAGGTGGAGCGGTGGCGAAACGGGGCGAGGCGGGAGCGGGCGAGGGTGCGGAAGTGGACCTGGACGTCCAGGCGCTCCTGGAGGAGATGGGACGGGCCGGGCTACGGCCGGCGATGATCGTCTTTCTCGGTGATACGGGTGTGCCGCGCGTCGCCACGCGCGGAGTGGATCCAGTGGAACTCCTGCGGGATCTCGCCCGCCGCAGTCGGGCGGGCCGCCCGTGTCGCCGGGGCGCCGCCGCTTGGCACCAAGCGAGCTCCGACGTATGACGTCGGGATGGATCCAGAGAAGGTAGTAAGAAACTTCTGCGAAACGGTGAAGCAGGTCGATTTGAAGGCGCTCCTGGCGTTCTTCACCGAGGACGCCGTGTATCACAACATCCCGGTGGACCCGGTGCGGGGGCACGCCGAAATTGAATCGACGCTCGCCCAGTTCATGTCTCCGGGCGGCGAGGCCTCGTTCGAGTTGAAGGCCCTCGCGGTGTCGGGCAACAAAGTCCTGACCGAGCGTGTCGACGTCCTCACGATGGGTGGCAAGCGCGTCGAGATTCCAGTCATGGGCACGTTCGAGGTGACTCCCGAAGGGAAGATCAGCGCCTGGCGTGACTATTTCGACATGCAACAGGTGATGTCGCAGCTGGGCTAGTGTCTTGAGTCTGAAGTTGTCCGTCACTTTCGGCGAGGCATCGTCGCTTCTGACAAGAGCGCGATCTCGCCCGCGCGGCGCGTCCGGGCGTTCGGAAACCCCGACGGGCTGACCGGCGTGGTCCGGAGCTCTCCTGCAACCTGCTAGGGTGCCGTCCGGTGGTTGATGACGATCGACGGGGGCTGTGGCTCCTCTTCTTCTGCTTGGTCTGTGTGGGCATCGGGCAGGCGATGTTGTTCGTCATTCTGCCGCCTGCGGCGCGAGAGATCGGCCTGTCCCCCTTCCAGGTCTCGATGATCTTCGCGACCTCGGCGTCGGTCTGGGTCTTCATGAGCCCGATGTGGGGGCGGCGGAGCGACGTCATCGGGAGGCGGCCGGTCTTGTTGATCGGGCTCCTGGGCTTCGCGGCCTCGATGATCTTGCTCGCGACCACGATCGGCTTGTCGCTCGACGGGTACTTCACGCCCATGGTGGCCTTCGGCCTGATGGTCGCGTCGCGTTGCGTCTTTGCGGTCTTCGGGTCCGGCACACCTCCTGCCTCGCAGGCCTACGTCGCTGACCGCACGAGCCGGGAAGAGCGGACGCGCGGCGTGGCCCTCATCAATGCGGCGTTTGGTACCGGTCAAACACTGGGCCCGGCGGTGGGCGCGGGGCTGGCGACCTTCGGACTGCTCGCCCCTCTGTATCTCTCCGCGGGGCTCGCCATCTTCAGCGCGGTGGTGATCTGGCTGTTCCTGCCGGAGAAGGAGAAGCCCGTCGTCGTGGTGCCGAAGGATGGCAAGAAGCTGCGGTTCACCGACGCGCGAATCGTACCGTTCGTCGTCATCGCCATCTGCATGCAGGCGGTACGCGCGACGACGACGATCACGCTTGCGTTCTTTCTGCAGGACATGCTCGCGTTGTCGCCGACGCGAACGATGGAACTCGCCGGAATCGGTTTCATGATCCTCGCGATCGCGGGTCTCGGCGCGCAGCTGGGGCTCGTGCAGAGGCTTCGGATCCGGCCGGCGACGCTGATTCAGACGGGTCTTGGCTCCGGGGTGCTCGCCTTCGGTTTGTTCAATCTCGAACTCGGGTTCGCCGGGTATGCGGTCGCGCTCGCGTTCCTGGGGATGGGCCTCGGTCTGGTGCGACCGGGCAACGCGGCGGGTGCGTCTCTGTCGGTCGCGCCGGAAGAGCAGGGTGCGGTCGCGGGTATCACGAGCGCCATCGGCGTCGTGGGCAACATCTTCGGGCCGCTCCTGGGCACTGCGCTCTACGAGTGGTCCCCGCGAGGTCCGTATCTGTTGAACGGAGTGCTGATGGCCGCTGCGCTCGTGTTCAGTCTCACGCATCCGGGGTTGCGAAGGGCGCGGGCGTAGGGCCGATGCGGGGACTCATCCTGCAGCCGACGTATCGCGTGCGTGGCTCTGGGCCGGTCGTGCAGCTGTACGGCCGCCTGGAGGAGGGGCCAGGCTTCCTGGTCGAGGATGATCGCTTTCGTCCGTATCTGTTCGTGCACACGCGGGACATCGATGCGGTGCCGAGGTCGGATGGCGTTTCGATCGAGATCACCGGCGGGGTGGACTTGATGGGCGAGGCGGTCGCACGCGTTGCGCTCGAGAAGCCCGCGGACGTTCCGGCGATGCGTGATCGGCTGAGACGCGCCGGGGCGCGGGCGCTCGAGGCGGACCTGAGGTTCCCCTACCGATACCTGATCGACCACGGGCTGCGCGCCGGCGTCGAGATCGTCGGCGAGTCGCGCCCTGCCGAAGGAACAGATTCGGGCCTGCTCGTTTTCACCAATCCTACGCTGCGGCCGAGTGACGTCCGGCCGGCGCTCCGAGTTTTGTCGATCGACATCGAGACGCCCAAGGATGCGAGCGCGGTCTGGTCGGTTGCGCTGGCGGGCTGTGACTCAGAAGAGGTGCACCTCGTCGCGCCCGATCCGGTTGCGGGCGCCGTGTCGCACGAAGACGAGGCGACGTTGCTCGCGGCCGTCGCGAGGCGGATCCGCGCACTCGATCCGGACGTGATCACCGGCTGGAACGTCGTCGACTTCGACCTGACGGTGCTCGCCGCCCGTTGTCGCGCCACGGGAGTCTTGGAGGCTTTCGGTCGCGTTCCCGGCGACATGCGATTCGAGAGCGACCGGGGCTTCACCCGTCAGGGCCGCGCCGAGATCCCGGGTCGTGTGGTGCTCGACGGCATCGGAATCGTTCGGGATGCACTTCGGCTGCCGGACTACCGATTGGAGACCGTGGCCCAATCCGTTCTCGGTCGCGGGAAGCAGATCGATCACGAGGCGCCCGACGCCGCGGCGGAGATTGCCCGGTTGTATCGCGAGGATCGACCTGCGCTCGTCGCCTACAATCTGGAGGATGCTCGACTGGTTCTGGAGATCCTGGAGAAGGAGGGCCTACTGGACCTCACTCTCGAGCGGAGTCTCCTGTCCGGTATGCCGTTCGATCGCGTCGGGGCCAGCGTGGCGTCGTTCGATCGGCTCTATCTTCCGGAGCTGCGCAAGCGGGGCGCGGTGGCGGGGAGTGTGGCTGACGTGCGGGGCGGCGGGCCAATTGCGGGCGGTGCGGTACTCTCTTCGACTCCGGGCTTGTTCCGGAACGTTGCGGTCCTGGATTTCAAGAGCCTGTATCCGAGCCTGATCCGCACCTTCCAACTCGATCCGCTCGCGCACGCGCGTGCGGCCCGCGAGGGAATGGACGATCCGATCATCGCCCCGAACGGGGCACGCTTTGCCCGCGGCGACGCGATTCTTCCGGGCCTTCTCGATCAGTTTCTGGCCAGCCGCGAGGAGGCGAAGCAGCGCGGCGCGCGACACGCGGACCAGGCGATCAAGATCATGATGAACGCGTTCTTCGGGGTGCTCGCGTCGCCGGGGTGTCGGTTTTTTGATCCAGACATCGCGAACGCAATTACGGGCTTCGGTCAGCAGACGCTCGGTTGGACTCGCGACATCCTCGAAGCAGAGGGTTTGCGTGTGCTCTACGGCGACACGGACTCGGTTTTCGTTGAGTTGCGGGCGGTTCAGTCTGGCGAGGCAGCACGGGAGGAGGCCGAGGCGGTGCGAAGCCGGGTGCAGGAGCGCATCTCGGTGCGGATCGCGGAGGAGTACCGCGTGGAACCGCGGCTGCTGCTCGAGTTGGAGTACGTGCTCGATCGGTTCTTCCTGCCTCGGGTACGCGGCGGCCGCGGCGGAAGTAAGAAGCGATATGCGGGCTGGCGAGACGAGAACCTGTTGATCGTCGGACTCGAGTCGGTGCGGCGGGATTGGCCGGCGGTCTCGGGGCGCCTTCAGCGAGGCATCCTAGAGCGTGTCTTCACGGACCGTGAGGTCTTGCCGTTCGTGAAGGAAGTCGTCGAGAGGGTTCGCGCGGGCGAGTTGGACGAGGAACTCGTGTACGTGAAGCGCATCCGGAAGGGCGACGTGTCGAGCTACACGCGGACGACGCCACCGCACGTTCAGGCGGCGCGCAAGGTGCCGGACTTCCGGGGTGGGATCATCCGCTACGTCGTGACGCGCGACGGGCCGGAGCCGGTGCTCCCGGGGCGCCCGCTCCCGGAGGGCATCGACCACGCGCACGCCGAGGAGAAGTTGCTGCGACCGATCGCCGACGCGATCCTGCCGGAGGTGGGTTCGAGCTTCGACGAGGCCGTTGGGAATCCGCGGCAGCTCAGTCTTCTGTAGGGGTGCGCCCGGCCGCAGTCAGAAGAGCTCGCCCTGCGGCGGGCCGCCTTCGCGAGTCGTGGGAGGCGGGGTGGCTTTGGGGACGGGCGGTTGCGGGAAGTCCTTTACGCCCAGGGCTTCCGCCAACCCCGAAGTCCTCGGGAGCTGTTTGAACATGCCTTCCGCGAACCGCTGGGGGTCGCCGAGGATGTCCAGCTTCGATCGTGCGCGCGTCGCGCCGGTGTAGAGGAGTTCGCGGCTGACGAGCCGGGAGTCCGCGTCGGGGAGAGCGAGGAGCACGTGCTCGAACTCGGAGCCCTGGCTCTTGTGAACCGTCAGAGCGTAAGCCGTCTCGGCGTGCGACAATCGTCCCGGAGGAAGGTCGCGCAACTCCCCCGACGTTCCTTCGAAGTAGACGCGCAGTTTCCCGTCGTCTCGGCGGAGCGCGACGCCGATGTCTCCGTTCCACAGTCGCTGCGCGTAGTCGTTGCGCGTGACGAGCACAGGTCGCCCTTCGTACCAGGTCTGGCCGGCCGCGATGCGACGTCGTCGTCGAAAATGCGCTTCGATCCGCGCGTTCCAGCTGGTGACGCCGCTTGGGCCATCGCGGAGGACACACAATACGCGGAAGCGGTTGAAGCTCGTGAGTACGTCGGCCGGCGCGGCGTGCTTTCGGATCGCATCGAGGAACGGAGCGAACCCGTCGGTTACGCGGGTGGCGACCGCCGGGCCCAAGTCGGTCGGCGCGGAGGCCTCGGTAGGGATCCAGGAGATGTCGGCGGGTGGATGCTCGACGAGCTGTGTGAGTGCGGCGCCATCGCCGGCGCGGATGGCAGACGCGAGGGTGCCGATGCCCGAGGCTTCATCGAAGCGGAACGAATGGCGCAGGAGCGTGATCGAGCCGGAGAGCGCGGTGGCCTGATCGCTCGCCGGGCTCGGTGCGTGTCCCGTGACGCGTTCGATCTCAGATCGTAGCTCCGGAGGCGGGGCGGGGGAGGCCGCGCACAGTTCGCCGAAGACCGATCCGACGCCGACCGGGGGCAGCTGATCTTTGTCGCCGATCAACACCAACCTGGCCGCCTTCGGAAGCGCATCGACGACCTTAGCCATCATGGCGAGGTCGACCATGGAAGTTTCGTCGATGATCAGAGCGTCGAGCGGAAGGGGCTGCTCGGCGTTATGCCGCAAGCGTGTGGCGTTGGGGCTTCCGCCGAGGAGCCGATGAAGGGTGGCCGGCTCGTCGCGCATGATGCGGTCGATCGTGCCGTCGGAGTCGAGCGAACCGCGGTACTCCCGGAGCTGCTCCTTCAGCCGTCCCGCGGCCTTGCCCGTGGGTGCGGCGAGCCGCACGCGCAGGGGGCGATCGGGCTGCGACTGGGAGGCGAGCAGTCGCAGAATGCAGGCGACGATCGTGGTCTTGCCGGTTCCGGCACCGCCCGAGATCACCGCGAGCCCGCGGAGGATGGCGGTGACGGCGGCCACGCGTTGGCCCTCGGAGAGCTGTTCGCGGACGGGCAGGCCGTTCCAGGTATTGGTGAGCGTGTCTAGATCGATGCCCTCGGGCCGAGTCGCCGCGCGGCGCTCGAGGTCGTGCGCCACCTTATCTTCGTACTCCCAGTAGCGGTGGAGATAGAGCCGGCCGGCGTCGGTCAAGACGAGCGGTCGATTCTCACCCGGGGCGCCCACGGATCCGCTCGCGCGGAGCGCAGTCATCCAGTCGGGTAACGATGGGGCGAGAGCCTCGGCCGGTGCCGCGTTGTCCGGCCAAGGACGGCCCGCGTACTCTCGTAGGTCGAGGCACGCGCCTCCCTCGAGGGTCTGCTGGCTCGCGAGCGCCGCTCCGAGCCAGACTTCCCGCGGATCGTCGCCGGTGCGTTCAGCCAGGAAGTCGGCAAAGCGACGCGGTAGCTCGTCGAGGAACGATGGAGTGAACGTCGCGGCCGTCATGCGTTGCCTCCGGCGCCGGCGGCGTGGCCCCGTCCGATGCGTTCGTCGAGCTCCTCGATGAGTGCGCGTGGTGGGCAATCGAAGAAGATGCCGGAGGTCGAACCACGCTTGGGCTGCATGCCGCGAAGGAAGAGATAGTACGACCCGCCCATGTGATGATCGTAATCGTATTTTGGGATGCGAAGTCGGAGCAGGCGGTGCAGCGCAAGGGTATAGGTGACGTACTGCAGCGTGTAGAGCTCGTGGCGAACGACGGCCTCGAGTGCCTTGGGCCGATACGCCTCGAAGCTGCCGCCCAGCCAATTGGATTTGTAGTCGGCAAGGTAGTACATGCCGCCGGATTCGAAGACGAGATCGATGTATCCCTTCACGTAGCCGTCGACGAGCGGACGAGGAAGCTCGTCTTCGGGGCCGCGGTCGGGCACGCCGGGATAGCCGTGCGTTTCGAGCAGCTCGTTCAGACCCTCGAGCGTGAGCTGGCCAGCCGGGTAGTGGAACTCGACCTCGTTCAAGCGCTGTGCCATCGAAACGTCGCCGAGGCGGACGGCGCCGCCGTCATCGAGCGGCGTGTCGAGGACGTCTCTCATCATCTGCTGGATCGTTGGGACCCAGAACGATGGGAAGCCGTACTCGTCGAGCGTGCTCGCGACGAGCGTGCGCAGGCGGTCGGGATCAGCGTCGGTGAAGTCCCACTTCTCGAAGAGCTGGTGCAGACAAACCCCGGCGCGCGCGCCCTTGGGGAAGCCGAAGAGATCGCGGCCGGTTTCGGCTTCTTGTGTAGGGGCCGTCGCGCGGCCGTCTCGGTCCGCGAAGTCGACGCTTCGTCCGCCTCGGAGGGCAGAGAAGCTCGTGATGCGCCACCGGTTCTCTACGTTTCGAGAGATGGTCCTCGCGCGGAGCGGCCCGGTGGCCCCGATCGCAGGAAGAGAGATCGGCTCGGGTGCCTCGTCTGTCGGGCGAGCGAGAGATTGCACCGCAAGTGCGCCGCCGGAGTCGTCCGCGACTTTCGCGAGTGCCGCGAGGAGCTCGTCATCGCCTAGATCCTGGTAGGGGAGGGAGAGTGGGTCCGCTCCAGAGCCGCCGCGCTCGGTCTCCCGATGGAGCAGCCAAGCGAGAGCGGATCGCTTCTCGGACTTCACCGCGCCCCAGCCGAACGTGCAGTGGTGCCTGGCTCGCGTCAGCGCAACGTACAGGAGACGCAGGTCCTCAGCGAGCTCTTCTCTCTCGGCGATCCGTTCGTACTCTTCCTTGTCGGGGCTGCCGAAATCGATCAGCGGGCGCCCGCCCTCCGTCCCCGGCTTGTGGAACGTGACGAACGGAGGATTGCGATCGCTCTTGCTCGACGTCCAAGCGAAGGGCACGAAGACGATCGGGTACTCGAGGCCCTTGGAATTGTGCAGCGTGCTGATCTGCACGAGGTTCTCGTCGCTTTCGAGTCGGAGTAGGTGTTCGAACGGGGAGGCACCGTTGCTTCCGCTCACACTGCGGCGGGTCGCGAGCCACTGGAGGAGCTTCTCGGCGCCGCTGTGCTTCGTTGTGGCTTCGCTGGTCAGCAGCTCGCCGATCTGAAGCAGGTTCGTGAGCCTTCGTTCGCCGTCGGGGCCGTCGAGTAGCCGCTCTGCGATTTTTCGGCTGCGCAGAAGCCGTCGGAACATCTGGCCGAATCCGTCCGCCAACCAGACCCTGCGGTACTCGTGGAAGCTCGCCGTCTCGTCGTCCCACCCTTGTTCGCTCTCCGAGAGCTGAACGAGTTGCTCGGCTGTCACGCCGAGTAAGGTCGTCGAGAGCGCACCGCGAACGAGCCTCTCGTCCGTGGGTTCCGCGATGCCGGCGAGGATGCGTTCCATCTCCTCGGCCTCGGTCGAGCCGAACACGCTGTGCTGTGACAATTCGACGGCCGCGATGCCGCGCGCGGACAGCGCTCGGCGAACTCGAAGGCCCTGCGAGTGGCTACGCACCAGGACGGCAATGTGGCCGCCGTGGATCGGAACGCCCGGGCCGCCCTTGGCTGGAATCTCCGTGCCGCTTTGGAGGAGTCGCGCGATTTCGTCGGCGGTTGCTTCCGCGAGCCACTCCAGGGCGTCCGAAGATCCCAACTTGGCATCCTCCCCGCGGGGCAGAAACCACGCGCGGACCGGAGGGAGCCCCGTGGACTTCCGAAACTCAGCCGCGACCTCTCCGTAGGCGGGGCGAGCCGATTGGAACGGAATGTCGGCCAGGACGAAGGGGTCGTCGTTCGCGCGGAAGATCGCGTTCACGCCTTCCACCACGCCGGCGTCGCTTCGGTAGTTCTCGTCTAGCGTGTAGCGGTCCCGCGCATCACGCCTTGCTTCGAGGTACGCGAAGACGTCGGCGCCGCGGAAGGCGTAGATGGCCTGCTTGGGGTCTCCGACGAGGAATACGGGAGCTTCGCTGTCGCGGTAGATCTGGTTGAAGATGGAGTACTGCAGCGGGTCCGTATCCTGAAATTCGTCGATCAGCGCGGCGCCGTAACGTTCCCGCAACGTCTCGGCGAGGGCTGCACCCGTAGCCTCGGACCGCAGTGCGTCGTCGAGGTCGATCAGTAGATCGTCGAACCACCGCACGCGACGCTCTTCCTTCCGTCGCCGAAGCTCGTCCGAGCAGAACTGCAGGAGGTCCGCGCGCATCTTGCAGAGGCGGGCGAAGTAGTTCGGCTGGAGGCCGGCCTGCACCCGGAGGATCTCGCCGCAGGTCTCGAAGAAGGGATGGGTCGGCGTCTCTTTGTTCTTGTTCGTGCCTTCTCGAAGACCGTCCGGCGTGAACTTGTGGAACATCTTGAACAGTTTGATCGACGGTGTCGTTCCGGCGAGCATGAGGTCCATCTCGTCGCCCCAGTTTTGGATGCTGGAGGCTTTGTACTTCGAGCGCGAGAGCCCCGGTGCCTGCAGGAGCTGGAGAACTGTGGGGCGCTTCGCCGCCCACTCGGTCCGTGCCCGTTCGAAGAGCCGGGCGTATTGCGCCTCGTCGCCAACGACGTCCGGCACGTCGGGGACCAGGACTTCCGCGAATGGTCGGCCGACGAGGCTGGCGATCTCGCTTCGAAGCTTGCTCGGGTCGAGCCCCGCGTCCAGCACGTACCGCACCCAGAGGGGCGAGCCCTGGTAGGTTTCGCGCCGCCAGAAGTCTTCAACGCATTCTGCCAGTAGCTCGTTCTGATCGCCGAGCATCTCGGACGCGAGAGGCGCGCCGCTCTCGAACGCGCTCTCCGCGAGCACGCGCTGGCAGAAGCCGTGGATCGTGAAGATCGCTGCCTCGTCGAACGTGCGGAGGGCATTGCCGAGCCGTCGGTAGGCGCGTTCCGTGTTGGAGGAACGCTCGACGAGCTCTCCGACCAGATTGCGGGGCGGCTTGTATTCTTCCCCTTTTGCGTCCTGCGCGTTCTTCTCGGCGAACGCTTCGAGTGCCTCCTGGATGCCGGTGCGGATCCGGGTCCGCAGCTCGGACGTCGCAGCCACCGTGTACGTGACGACCAGGATGCGTTCGGGTGTCAGGTCGGTTTCGAGGAGGAGCCGTAGGTAGAGGCCGGTGATGTTGTACGTCTTGCCCGTGCCGGCGCTGGCCTCGACGGCGTGGATGCCGGGCAGAGAGACGTCGAGGACCTTCAGCGGTTGGTGGTCTGCCGTGCTCACTTCGTAAACTCCGCCGCGTCGAGGAGAGGTCCGAAGACCTGGTGGGCGAGCGTCAGGAACTCGGCATCGCCGGGGTCTCGGCTGCGGAACGCCACATTCGGGTAGGCGTTCCACGGGCTGGCGATCTCGGAGAGTGCGACGGTTTCCCGACTGCCGAGGAGGCACTCGATCGATTTGTCCGGGAACAGCTGCATGGGGCGCTGCAGACCGTCCCAATACAGCTCCAAGAGTTCGGAGAGCCGTTGCGCTGCGTTCGGGATCGGCTTCAGTTCGAGAACCCCCAGATTGGAGACGCGCCGGCTAGTGAGGGCGACGCCGGGTGGGGACATGACGTTGAGCGCGAGATGGCGAATCCAGAGCGCCAGATGATCGCGGCCGTTCGGCTGGGTTGCCTTGCGGGGGGAGCCGGGCTTGCGCGTGTTGTCGAAGCCGTGATCGACGATGCCGTCGTGTGTGAGCCCGGAGAGGGCACCCACGAGGCGGAGGTTGCCGAATTCTTGATCGATCGTCTCCGGAGGAAGCCGTTCGGCGGGGAGAAGGGGCAGGAGTCGGCTCGCCACCTGGCCCACCTCGACCTGTAGGCTTTCGAGCGCGCGTTCGCCGACGAGTCCGTGGGGGAGCGCACCCGAGGCGCGGACGAGGTCGCGCAGCTTGCCCTCATCGTGGCGCTCGAGGGCGAGGTCCATCAGGCGGTCGCGGACCTGGTAGCGATTCAGCTGGACGAGCTCGAATGGTTCGCTGTTTTCGATGAGGGATTCGGAATCGTCGAGCACGACGCCCAGCCGGTTCTTCAGGAAGTACTTCGTGGGATCGCGGTAGAACCGTAGGAGCGCGTCGAGGCGTACGGTGCGCCATTCCTCATCGGGCGTCGGAAGGGTAGACGACAGAAAGGCCGGCGCGGTGGTTGGTCGGTTCCGGGCGGCGTTTCTCGAGGCTTTGGCGGCCTCGCAGAGCTCGCGTGCGTAACTGAACAAGCGGTCGTCGCCCGCGAAGTAGCGTGGACTGAAGGGTTGCAAGGGATGCGTGGTGACCAGATCGAGCATTTGCACGCCGTCGTCGCCGACGCAGCTCGTTTGAATCGCGTCCTGCAGCTCGCTCGCGAGGATGGAGGGCGGGATGTCGGTGTTGTCGCGGATGCTGCGCCCCACGTAGCTCACATAGAAGGTGTGTCGGGCCGAGAGCAGGGCCTCCAGGAAGAGGTAGCGGTCGTCGTCACGACGGGACCGGTCGCCCTTTTGCGGGTGGCGGGGAACGAGGTCAAAACCGGGAGGACGCCGACTCCGAGGATACGACTCGTCGTTCATCCCTAATAGGCAGACGACCTGAGCCGGGATGTTCCGCATGGGCACCATCGTGCAGAATGTGACGGAGCCCGAGAGGAAGGCCCACGCGCCGCCGGGCTGGCGAAGGAGTCTGTCGAGGCCGCGCAGGATCAGCTGCAGCGAGAGCGTGTCGGCGCATCCTGCGCGGTGGCTCTCATCGACCAGGCGCCGCACGGCCGCGCGGATCGTCTCGATGTCCTCCTCTGCTTCGCGCCCCGAGAAGAAGCGCGTGAGGAGTCCATCGAGCGTGTCCTGCCATTCGGCCGCCGTCCGTGGGGTACCGAGATCGTGCGCGGCGTCGAAGATCTCTTCCGCAAAGCGGTCGAGTTCGCCCATCAAGCGGACCTCGGGTCCCTCGACGTCGTCACACGGCAGGATCCCGTCGAACGTTCGGCTGCCGTTGCCGACCATGGCGTGCCCGAGCATCAGCCGGTCGAGACCGAAGCGCCAGGTGTTCTCGGGAACGGCCGGGAGGTCGAGAGAGTCGCGATGCGCGGCGTCGATCCCCCATCGGATCCCGGACGTGCGGACCCACTGCGCCAGGCGCGGCAGATCCCCCTCTTCGAGGTCGAACCGTCGCCGGACCGCTTCGGTCTCCAGGAGGGAGAGCAGCTGTGTCGCGTCGAACCGCCCCTCGGGGAGTTCGAGGAGCGCGAGGAAAGCGGCCACCGTCGAGCGTTCGCTGCGTGGCTGGCGGTCCGCGATGGCATACGGGACGTACCGATGGCCCGTGGCTGTTCCGAAGACGGAGTCGATCAGAGGCGCGTAGGTCTCGATGTCCGGGGTCATCACCCGGACTTGCGATGGCTCGAGGTCGGGATCGTTGCGGAACAGGTCGAGCAGCCGGTCGTGGAGCACCTCCACCTCGCGCATCGGACTGTGGCAGGCGTGGATCTGTACCGAATGGTCGTCCGACGGAACGGCGGCGGGCTCGGCGGCGGATGCGTCGTCGCGATTGCGCGTTCGCAGGTCGAGGATGTCGCCCTGGAGGACGTCGAGGATGCGGGCCGGTGTCGCGCCGCCGTTGGGGTCCTCGAAAGACTCGGTTCCGGTAGCTTCGCCGGGCTGCAGCATCGAGATGAAGTCGCGCCCCTGGCGGCCCATCGATGCGAGAAGCGGGTTTCCGGAAACATAGTAGAGCTCGGCCGGGTCGGTTTCGCCGCTGCGTCGCGCGATGTCGGACGGCGGGAGAATGTCCTCCCAGTATGCCCGACATGGATTCACTACGAACAGGTCGACCTCCGCGACCTCGGAGAGCCGTCGGAACGTCGCGAGGTGCATTCGCGTGAGTGCGGGAATGCCGAAGACCATGACGCGTTCGGGCAGGTGGGCGCCGGCGAGCTTCGAATTCGAAACCTGTTCCAGCTCGAGCGCAAGGCGTGCTCGGTGGCGAGGTTCACCCGTGCCGACCAAGCGCCGCCAAAGGGCGGCCTGCCACTTCTCGTCTCGGGTTTCCGGGGGATAGAAGACCCGGTCCTCCTCCCAGGCCACGATCATTTCCGGGCGATAGACTAGGTACTGGTCGAAGACTTCGGCGATGTGCTCGGCCAGCTCGAACCGTCGAAGGTCGTCGCTGTCTTCGAGGTAGCTCGCCAGCGGGCGGAAGGCCGGTTCTCCGGCGAGGTCGTCGAGGAGCCCGAAGATTCGCCAGGACAGAACGGCCACCGAGTACGCGGGCTCTTCCGGGACGTTCTCGAGCGCGGCGCGCCAGATGTCCCAGGCGAACGACGACGGAAGTGGGAACTCCACGTTGGCGCACACACCGAGCCGGTCGGCGAGCCGAAGAGACAGCCAGCGGGCCATGCCCGGGTTCGGCACGACGATTCGTTCGGGCTCGAACGGCGAGCCAAGTGGGCGTCGGCAGAGTTCCGCGAGTAGGTCGGCCAGTCGTTCGAGCCGGTTGCTCTGGTGAATCCGAAGGTCTGCCATCCGTGCTTCGCTCTGGCTATACCCGATGCTGCGCGAGCGTACGAGAGGCGGCACGCGTTCCCACTGGGCGGCAAACGAGCTATGTCTGGGCAACGGTGGAGCCGCAGCCGGGGATCGCGATCGCCGCTTTCGGGCGGCACGCAGGCAAGAGGAGGAGGACGGCGTGAGCCGAGAGATGGCCAGCCTTCTCGTCCTCGTCGTGACGTTGGTCGGGTTGCTCTTACGTCCGCTCGGTCGGGGGGAGAGCTTCTGGGCCGCCCTCGGCGCGGCGGCGGTTCTCGCCGGCGGCCTGCTCTCGATTCGGTCGGCCGCGGGCCATCTGATGGAGGTCGCGTCGGTCGTCGGGTTTCTCGTCGCCGTCACGTTGATTGCAACGCTCGCGCAGCGAGCCGGCGTCTTCGAAGCGTTGGCGTTCGCCCTCGCGCGACGAGCGCGGGGGAGCCAGGCGCGGTTGTTCGGTCTCTTCTATCTCCTTGCGGTGGGCACGACGACGGTGCTCTCCCTCGACGCGACCGCAGTCCTCCTCACGCCGGTAGCTGTCGGGGTCGCGCGCGCGGCCGGGTTTTCGGTCTGGCCCTACGCGTTCGCCACGATTCTGGTGGCGAACGCCGGCTCCCTGCTCTTGCCGATGTCGAACCTCACGAACCTCCTCGTCGCTCGGCAGGCAGGACTGACGATCGGGACGTTCGCGTCGGAATCGGCCCTGCCGGCGACCGCCGTTCTGCTGTCGGGGTTCGTGTTTCTGCGGATTCGCTACCGCAGTGAGCTGGCCGTGCCCTTCACGGTGCCCAAGGCTCCACCGATTGCGGATCCGGCCCTGTTTCGCCTGTGTGCGAGCGTTTGCGCCGGGTTGCTGCCGGCCTTCCTCGCCGCGTCGTGGTTCGGGGTGTCGGTCGAGGAGACGGCACTGGGTGCGGCCGCCTTCCTGCTGGTCACGGTGGCGATCCTGCGGCGGGGCGCCGCGCACCCGAGGGGCTTGGTACCGTGGCCTCTCGTCGTGATGTTCGTCGGTCTCTATCTCGTCGTCGCGGCGGCGCGAGACAATGGGCTCGGCCCCGACATCGCACACTGGCTGGCGCCGTTTCGGGACGACTCGCTGTCGAGTCTGAGCGTCACGGCGCTCGTGGCCGCGCTCTGCTCGAATGTCGCAAACAACCTGCCAACCTACTTGCTCCTGGCGCCGGAGGCTTCGGGGTCGCAGCTTTTCGCAATCCTTCTCGGGACGAACGTCGGGGCGTGTCTCACGCCGATCGGCAGCCTTGCCACACTGTTGTGGCTTGACGTGCTTCGTCGAACCGCGGCGGAAGAGCCACCGTCGTGGCTGGTCTACACACGGTTCGGGATCACCGCGACGCCGGTTCTTCTAGGGGCAGGACTGCTGGGCCTGTGGCTGCGAACGCTTGTTTACTGAAACGGACGCGGTCGTTCGCGTCGCGGCCCGCCCGCGCCGCCTCTTTTTCGACGCGCTCGCATCGGTCGGTGAGACCGGCGCCGTTCGCGATTTGGATGTTCAGCCCGGGGCGCGCGTTCAACTCGAGGAGGAGGGGGCCCCGGTCGCGGTCGAGCACGATGTCGACGCCGAGGAAGCCGAGGCCGGTCATCTCGTAGCAGCGGGCGGCCAGCGCGAGGAAAGACTCCCATTCGGGGAGTTGGAGTCCGGCGACGCGGTGGCCGGTATCCGGGTGCTCGTCGATGGTCTCGTTGCCCCAGACGCCGGCGAGCGTGACGCCACTCGCGAGGTCCACGCCGACGCCGATCGCTCCCTGGTGCAGGTTCCCGCGGCCTTCGGATTGGCGGGTCGGGAGTCGGACCATTGCCATGACCGGGTAGCCGAGAACTACGAGGATCCGGACGTCCGGGACGCCCTCGTAGCTGATCTTCTCGAAGAGCGGTGAGAACAGGACCCGGTACTCGATCATCGCGAAGTCCCGCGCGCCGCCGAGGCTGTAGGCGCCGCTCACGATGTTCGACGCGTGATAGGCGACGTCGTCGTACCCGATCCACAGCCCGTTGGCCTTGCGGAACTTCTTGTTCCGCTGATTCGTGATGACGAGGATACCATCGCCGCCGGCGCCGTGCGCGGGCTTCATGGCGAAGTCCGGGTGATCCTCGACGATGCTGGGAAGGTTCCGCACGTCGTGCTGGATCTCGAGGACACCGTACAAGGGAGGTGTCGGCACGCCGTGTTTCGCCGCGAGGGTCTTGGTGCGGAGCTTGTCGTCGACGAGGGGGAACAGCTTTCGCGGGTTGTACCGGAAGATTAGGTCCCGATTGCGTTGGTTGATCCCGAGCACATGCGCCTTGCGCAGGCCACGGAGTCGGTTGAGCAACGCCATCTCAGACGCGCCCACCGAACGCGCGGAAGCGGGTGAGCTCCATCAGTCGGTAGCCGCGATAGGAGCCCGCGAGCAGGAGGAGGGCGACGAGAATCAACAGAGTTCCGGGGAAGGTGACGACGAGGTGGGTCACTGTGGGGTTGGTCATCGCAAGGTAGGCGAGTGCCGCGGCAAAGAGACTCCCGAGTGCGACGAGGAAGGCGCGCGGCCCTCCCCGCTCTTCCCACGTGATCGACATCCGCTCGATGGTCATGGCGATGATGACCATCGGGAACAGCGCGACGGACAGGCCTCGCTCGATTCCGAGCCGATGGGAGACCACGCTGATCCCGGCCATGGCCAGGACGACGAGCGTCAACATAACGGCTAGGCGGGAGACCAGCAGGAGTTTCAGCTGATCGAGCGCTGCCCGAATCGTCATGCCGATTACGAGCAGAAGCCCGAACAACAGCATGCCCCAGAGAAGCTCCGTTTCGCGGAAGGCGAGGGCGATGAGTGCCGGCATGAACGTGCCGAACGTTTCGATCCCGACGAACACGCGCAGAAGGACGATGATCCCAACGCCGACGGGCAGGACAAAGAGCACTTGGTAGAGTTGTTGGGTTTGGAGAGGGAGGCTCAGAAGAGAAAACTCGATCCACCCGGAGGACCGCCGGTGTCCGACCTCATCGGCGAGCGCGAGGGTCGGGGCGGACTCCTCGGCGATGCTGAACGAGACGTGCGGCTGGCTGCCCCCTTCGACGCTGAGGAGCGGCTCATCGCCTTGCCACCAGACGAGAACGTCGTTGGGGTCCGATCGGCCCGCCGTGATGGGCTCGTAGTACGCCCACTTCGCACCGTTGTGGCTCGCGACGAGAACCTCAGGGTCGATCCGCGTTCCTTCTCGGAGCGGCAGAGCATGTACGAGGTGGGCGGGGATTCGCGCGGAGTTCAGAACCAGGACCGCCGCGCGAGCGACCGCCAGGGGCGACGATGTCCGCCCGACAAGGATCCGTGCGTTATCGTCGTCGCGGTCGTTCAGGCGCCGGATCGTCTCGGCGGTGAACGTGCGGATGTTCGCCGATTGGCTTCGGATCACCTCGAGAAGCGTCTGCACCGCGACCTGTTCGGCTCCTTCGAGTTCCGGCGGCGTGACGGTGCTCGGGGCGCTGGCCGATGCGGGCGTGATGCCGACCCGCGGGCCGAGTGCGACGCGGTAATAGAGCGCCTGGTCGCCGCTCGCGCGACGGATGGACCAGAGGACCTTCCGGTTCGGTCCGGCGACCTCCACGCTGACACCGTAGTTGCGCGAGACGAAGCTCTCGCTCAGCTCGACGAGGTCGCCGCGGAGGGCCGGGATCTGGAGCTGCGCGAGGACCGGTTGGCCTGCTCGCGCGCGAAAGCCGATCTGCGCCTCGACGGTCCAGAGCTCTTGGCTCGTTCCGGGCTCGAGCGGAAGCCCGAGGACGAACACCTGGTACAGCGTCATCCCCGTCCCTATGAACAGGAGGATCGCGACCAAGGTGGTCAATGCCACGCGCGCGCTACGCATGCGGTTTCGTCTTCATGGGTTAGGAATCCGGAGCGGTGTCACCGGGTGCAGCGGAGCTTCTTTCCTTGGGCGCGCGCTTGTTGGTTCAGTTGCATCGCGGTGGGCATGCGCTCATTGAGATCGTGATTGCGGGTGGCGGACCCGGGATGGGTGGACAGGAAGTCGGGCGGAGCCTGTCCGCCGGACGCTGAAGCGGCTTCATCCATGTTGTTCCAGAAGACGACGGCTTCTCGTGGATCGAAGCCGGCCTGCGCCATCAGATCGAGGCCCATGAAGTCAGCCTCAGATTCGCGCGCTCGGCCGTAAGCTAGAATCAACCGGTATTGGGCACCCACGCCGAACGCACTCATGACGTCGGGGTGTACGGCCCCCGAGGTCTGCGTGCCGGCCATGAGCATCCCCGTCGCTTGGTTTGCGGACATGCGCTCGTTCGAGTGGCGGGCGAGCACGCGCGAGACCTCGTGTCCGAGGCCCGCGGCGAGTTGGTCTTGGTTGTCCGCAACGTCGAGGAGGCAGGTGTGAACGCCGATCTTCCCGCCGGGAATGGCAAACGCGTTGGGGGAGTCGTCTTTGAAGGTGTTCACCTCCCAGCTGTCTGGGATGTCTCCGTCTGCGACCTCGGTGGCGAGCGCTTCGGTCCCGCACCCCACGTACTTCTGGTCCCCGCCGCTCTTGGAGATCGGCACGTCGCGCTTGCACTGCGCGTACAGCGCAAGTTCCTGCTGGTCTACTCGATCATCCGAGAGCATGAGCAATTGGCGGCGTTCCATCAGCGAGACCCCGCATGAGGCGGTGGTCGCGAGGAGAACGATCGCGCTGACGAATTTGCGCCCCATGGTGGTCCGTACTGTCTATCTTGCGGCCTGCCGGCCGCCAAGAGATCAGGCGACGTTCTCGCGGGGACGGTGTATAGCGGGACGCTAAGCCAGAAGGTACTACCGGTCCCGGGCTTGCCGGTGACGCCGATTTCTCCGCCCATCAGCTGGACCGGGCGACGGGAGATGGCGAGCCTGAGCCCGGTTGCGCCGTGGGCGCGCGCAGAACCACTGCCGGTCTGCGTGAACGCTTCGAGGATGGTGCGGCAGTCCTCCTCCGAGATTCCGGGACCGGAGGCCGTTAGACGCCACTGGGCCCGGACGACCGTCTTCCCGAGATCGCGCTGCTCGTGGTTCATTACCGAGAGGAACTCGCTCTTTG
Source organism: Candidatus Binatia bacterium (assembly GCA_029243485.1). Classification (NCBI taxonomy): domain Bacteria; phylum Candidatus Binatota; class Binatia (SeqCode); species Binatia bacterium. The sequence goes on from JAQWRY010000073.1 coordinate 136,751, forward strand.
CGCGCGTCGCCTTCTGGGCGCGGAGCGCTTCTTGGGCGTCGAGATCAGGATGCCGATCGCGAACGCGACGCCGATGAAGGTCCGCGCGTCTCGGAGCCGAGAGAGGTCGAGGCGGAAATCTCGCGAACGAAGCGCGTGACACGCGAGGGTGGCTTGCAGGGCGATGAGGCACGAGTCGAGGAGGGGGACGTCGAGGCGGGTTCCGCGGAGAAGTCCTGCGGTCAGCGCGGCGAGGACGAGAGTCGGCCACAGCTGCATGCCGAACTGGAGCAGCACGACCACGACCACGCCCACGCTCGGCGCGAGGTAGACCGGAAGGCCGTCGACTTTGCTTGCCTCGAGGGCGAAGCCTGCCACTGCGGTTGCGACGTACGCGCCGAAGACCGCGAACTGGTGTGGCCTCCAGAGGCGCCGGCTCAGCTTTCCCAAAGTCAGACCACCGGCGTGCGGGCGAATCTCGTTTAGTCCGGCTTCTCCCCGAACCCTGGGCCTTTTGGGGGCACCAGGCGGCTCGGGCGGGGCAGGCCCGAGGGGGTTCGAGCGATCGGAGCGATGTCGTTGGGGCCGTCCGGAGAGAGCAGGCTCGCCAGCGCCAGAAGTTGACGGCGCCCGGCGGCCAACTCGAACATGCCGCCAAAGTAGACGCGGATACCGGCTCGGGCGCAGAACGCGACGCCGTCGAGCGCTTCGAGGACCCCGCCCATCCGCGCCGGCTTCACGTTGGCGGCATACGGAGTAGGCAGCGCGGTCAGGGCGGCCGCATTGAGGAACGGACCGTCGAGGCTCCGGCGCGCCGCGATCTCGGACGTGCCGGAGCACGGTTCGGGGCCAGGATCCTCGAGGAGTGCTTTGGGGAGTGCTCGGTGGGCACGCGCGTGTTGCTCCGGCGTGCCCGTGCGTTTCCAGTCGAGAACCGCGACGCGGTCGGTCTCCGCCAGCCGAACGAACGTGTCCGGAGCCCAGGCGGGGTCGACATCGATCTTGGCGCGGATGTCCGAGGTCGCGGCGAGTTGGTGGCGGAGTTCGGATACGGGGTCGCCGGTCGGGGTGAACGACAGGACGTAGCTCGTGTCCCGGGGGGCTGCGCCGATCAGGCTTCCGAGGTTGTGGTTCGCTTGCCGGAGCGCGAGGTCGATGACGGCGGCTTCGACGGCAGCGCGGTCGTACGCGTCGGGTAGAAGGCGGGGCAGTTCGTTGGAGATCGCGCCGACCGACGTTCGCCCACCCGTTGGAACGAGTCGTGCGCGGTCTCGGAACTCTTCGTGCGCGCGCGCGGTCCAACCGACGTGCTCCCCGTGGCCTGCCTCGCCGTTGCCGCGCAGGGTCACGGCGGAGGTCGGTCGCGGCTCGCCTGGATAGGAGGGGATCTCGATCGCGCCGACTTCGACTTCGAGGCTCTCGATGCGGACCGGCATCCGTCGGAGCGCCTTGGCCAGCGCTCCCGCGCGGCCGCTCTCAGTCGTCTGAGGCACAGCGAAAGCCCGAGAAGATCTGGCGTCGCTGCGGGAGGTCCCAATTGCGGAACGTGTTGCGGATCGCGATGGGACGAGTGGCCCACCCGCCGCCCCGCAGCACTTTGTGTCTCTGGCCGAAGTGAACCTCGGAATACTCGGGGTACGGGAACGCCTCGAACCCGGGGTAGGGCTCGAAGTCGCTCGAGGTCCACTCCCACACGCATCCCAACATCTGCTCGCAGCCGAAGTAGCTTCGTCCGAGCGGGTAGGCGCCGTTCTGGGCGGGAGCGAAGCTTCGCTGGTCCAGATTCGCGTGGGCGTCCGTCGGAGGTGTGTCACCCCACGGGTAGAGTCGGGCGACGCCGCGTTCGAGGTCGCACGCGGCGGCCTTCTCCCACTCGAACTCGGTCGGCAGTCGTTTGCCGGCCCAGCAGGCGTACGCGTCGGCCTCGTAGTGGCAAACGTGGATCACCGGCCGCCGGTGGTCGAGGGGCTCGAGTCGGCCGAATGAGAGTTCGTCCCAGCCACCGTCCGCGCGCCGTCGCCACTGGGTCGGATGCCCAAGGCGCATTTCCTGAGCGGCGTTCCAGCCCGCTTCGCTCCAGAACTCGCGACGGCGGTAGCCCCCGTCGTCGATGAACTCGGCGAAATCTCCGTTACTCACGGGCACGAGATCGATCTTGAACCTCTCGATATCGACCTCGTGCTGCGGGCGCTCGTTGTCGTAGGCCGCGCTGCGGTCATTCGTGCCGATCAGGAACGAGCCGGCGGGAATCGTCGCCATGCCAGGCACGCCGCGCCGGAGAGACGCCGGTGGTTCGCGTCGCAGGTGGGGCTCGTAGTGGAGGTCGTGTATGAGCTGTGTCGTCTGGAGGATTGTCTCCGTGTGCTGGGCCTCGTGCTGAGCCAACATCGCGAAGACGAAGCCGTCTCGGAGGAGAGGATCGGTGCCGTTCGTATCGGTGACGCGGATCGTGGCTCGGGTCCGTCGCCGCACGCGCGCCAGGTAGTCCAAGGAGGCGGTTCGGTCGGGCAGGTCGAGGTCGCCGCGGGTTGCGCGCGGGTGGGCGGTAGCCTCGAACATGTGGTCGCGCGCGTCGGTTTCCGGATCGGCCGTTTGACCAGTGCATGCGCGATCGACCCATCGCTCCTCGAAGTTCGCGATGTGGGCGAGGTCCCAGACGATCGGGCTCATGAGAGGGCTGTGTTGCCGGGAGACTTCTCCCTCGGTGAGCGGGTAGATGAGGTCGCGCGTGCGGGACCTCTCGGCGTCGAGTTGCCCGCGGGCCCGGCGGCGCGTCTCGTCGTCGGCGCTCGGCGGCGCCTTTCGCCGGACGAGCAGGAGGCCGAATCGTTCTTCTTCGTCGGTGAATGAGCGGACGAACGAGAATCCGTGCCGTCCGAGTCGCTCTTTCATGTCGGGGATCCGGAACTTCCGACTGATCTCGGTCTGGATCATCTCGCCGGCGGCGATGCGGAACGTTCGTCCCAGTTCTTCGAGGTGAACCGCCGTCTCGGTGTTGAAGCGGGCGAAGATGTCGATCCGCTCGCGGTCTTCGTTGTAGTAGGCGACGTGCTCGATCTGATCGATGTCGAGCTTCGTGCCGAGTTCACGATTCATGCGGACGAAGAGATTCTTCGTGAAGTTGGCGGTGACCCCGGCCGAATCGTTGTAGGCCGCTTCCAGCGCCGCGATGTCTTTCACGAGGTCAAACCCGAGCAGGAAGTGATCCCCCGAGGACAACCCGGCGGCGAGTTCGTCCAAGAACGCTCCCAGCTCTGGTTCGTCGAGGTTGCCGATCGTGCTGCCGAGGAACGCGACGGTCAGCGGAGAGAACGAAGCGAGGCGTGGCATCGCCTGCTCGTACGAGCCGGCGATCCCGCGGACCTCGAGCTTTAGATAGGCCTCGGCGAGGGCCTCGCACGACTGCGCGACAATTCCGGGGCAGATGTCGACGGCGACGTAGCTCGCGCGGTTTCGCCGCGTCCAGGCGTCGAGGAGGTGCCGGGTTTTCGTCGACGTGCCCGAGCCGAGCTCCACGAGGGTCTCGGTCCCGGTCAGGTCGCGGATCTCGTCGGAGTGACGCGCGAGCAGGCCTGCCTCTGCGCTGGTCAGATAGTACTCGGGCTGATCGGTGATCTGGTCGAACAGGTCCGAGCCGCGGTCGTCGTAGAGGTACCGACAGCTGAGGCGGCGGGGCTGGCTCGAGAGCCCCAGCGCAATGGACTGCGCGAAGGCGTGCCGGGATTGATCGGGGTCCGCGAGACGAAACGAGCCGACGGCTGTCTGCTCGAGTTCCACGCCGGCGTGCGTAAACACTTCGGTGGCGACCTTACGCGCCGGCGTGCGGCGTGCGGCTGGACCTTGGGGAGAGCTCATAAATTCGGAGCCTTTCGGCAAAACCCGTTCCCGCTAGTTCATCATATCGGGCCGCCAGCGCAAGTGGGGAGCCTGTTGCCAGGCGGCCGAGCGAGTTCTATCTCTGCTGCTGTGGTTCGGTGGGTGCTTATCTGGGTGGTCTTCGCGGGGTTCGCGTGTGACGGGGGACCTCGGTCCGCGCCCGAAGCGACGGCCCTCGTCTCCTTGCTCGTGCAGTTCGACCGCGGGGACGTCTATGAGCGGGCGAACGCACGAGACGCTCTGGCCGCGTTGGGCAGCGAGGCTGTGCCTGGTCTGCAGGAGCGTCTCGCGAGCGAGCAGCAAGGGATTCGTTATCACGCGGCCCGGGGCCTCGCGGCGATCGAGCCTATCCCGATGGATGCGCTGGCTATCGCCGTCAGCAGTCGTGACCAAAGAGTCCGTGAGGTCGCCGCCGATGCACTCGTCGAACGGGGCGCTCCTTCGTTTCTTGCGTTCGAAGTAGCGCTGACCATTCCAAGCCACAACGTGCGAGAAGACGCGCTGGCCTCACTCGGACGGATCGGTCCGAAGTCGATGCCGCTGATCGAGACTGCGTTCGCGGATCCCGATCCGCGGGTGCGTCGCGCCGCCGTCGAGGCGCTCGGCAGTGTGGGTTGGCGAGCGCGGTCTCGCCTGATCGCTCTTGCGAAAAGTGAGGACAAGGGCGTGCGCCGCCAGGCAAAGGAAGCTCTCCGGGTGCTCCCGAAGAGGCCCGGGCGGTTGTAGGCGTCCCGGACGTCCGAAATGGCCAGCAAAACCGACAGGGCGCGCGTCGACCGCCTCCGCAGCGTGATTCGTGGGCATCAGCATCGTTACTACGTGCTGGACGACCCGACTGTGAGCGACGCGGAATTCGATGTCCTTTGGCACGAGCTGGTCGCGCTCGAGCAGAAGAACCCCGAGCTCGCCTCCGACGACAGTCCGACGATGCGGGTCGGGGGGGCCCCGCAGGGCAAGTTCACGAAGGTCGAGCATCCCACGCAGATGCTCAGTCTTGGAAACGCGTTTGGGCCCGACGACATGAGCGCGTGGAACGAGCGGGTCCTGCGTTTGCTTCCGACAGAAACGAAGCTCGCCTGGATCACCGAGCCGAAGATCGATGGCCTCACGGTAGTCCTCCACTATGAGGACGGGCGCTTTGTTCTGGGTGCGACGCGAGGCGATGGTCGGATCGGCGAGGACGTGACCGCGAACCTCCGGACCGTGCGCAGTCTGCCGCTTCGAATTCCGGCGTCGGGACGAAAGAAGCCGCCCGCGCGGCTGGTCGTGCGGGGCGAAGTGTACCTTCCACGCGACGACTTCACGCGCTTCAACGCCGAGCAGGAGGTGCGGGGCGAGAAGACCTACGCCAACCCCCGGAATTTCGCGGCGGGCTCTCTGCGTCAGCTCGACCCGACGATCACCGGACAGCGGCCGCTACGCCTGTGGGCCTATCAGATCATCGAAGCCGAGGGGCTCTCCTTCGATGCGCAGTGGTCGGCACTGGCGACTCTCCGAGATCTGGGGTTCGCCGTGACGCCGCAGAGTCGCCGGTGGACGTCGATCGACGCAGTGATTACGCAGTGCGAGTCGTGGGCCGAAGAGCGCGAGACGCTCGCCTACGAAACCGATGGTCTTGTCATCAAGATCGACGACGTCGGGCTCCAGGAGAGGCTCGGTGCGGTAGGCAACGCGCCACGCTGGGCAATTGCGTACAAGTATCCGTCCTCCGAAGTCGTCACGCGGCTCGACCGCATCGGGGTGAACGTGGGGCGAACTGGCGTGCTGATGCCGTTCGCTGAGCTCGAGCCGGTCGAGGTGGGCGGTGTCACGGTTCGCAACGCGACGCTCCACAACGAGGACTACATCCGAGAGCGCGACATTCGGGTCGGGGACCGCGTCGTCGTGAAGCGGGCGGGCGAGGTGATTCCCCAGGTACTGCGCTCGCTCCCGGATCTACGCACCGGTGATGAGAAGCCGTTCGCCATGCCGACGAATTGTCCGGTGTGCGGCGAGCCGGCGCATCGGCTCGAAGGCGAGGCGGCCACGTACTGCGTCAACTCCGCGTGTCCCGAGCAACTCGTGCGACTCGTCGAGTACTTCGTCTCTCGAGGCGCGATGGACATCGAAGGCTTCGGAATCAGGCAGGCGGAGATTTTCGTGGGGCAGGGCCTCATCGGTGACGTTGCCGACATTTTCTCGCTACGGGTCGATCAGCTCGAGGGGATGGAGGGCTTCAAGCGCAAGCGCATCGACAACCTGCTCGCAGCTCTCGAGGCGGCGAAGGGTCGGCCGGCCGCGCGCGGGCTGACCGCGCTCGGCATCCGCGGGGTCGGCGGGGTCGTCGCCGAGACGCTCGTCGATCACTTCGCCTCGATCGAGGCGATCGCAGCCGCCGATGTCGAAACGTTGGAAGCCGTCGACGGGATCGGTCCGATTCTCGCCCAAAGCGTCGTGGATTGGTTCGCGAGCCCGCACAACCGTGCCGTCGTCGAGAAGCTCCGGAAGGCCGGCGTGCGGCTCGCCGAAGAGAAGTCGAGCACCGATCCGCAGGGCGACGTGCCGTTCGCGGGCCTGACCTTCGTCATTACGGGAACTCTTCCGAACATGAGCCGTGAGCAAGCCGCGGTTCGCATCAAGGCGGCCGGCGGCAAGGTGACGAGCTCGGTCAGCAAGAAGACGAGCTACGTGCTCGCCGGCGAATCGGCGGGCGGGAAGCTCGAAAAGGCGCAGAAACTCGACCTCGCCATCATCGACGAAGCCGAGCTTCTCCGGTTGGTCGGTTCGAGCTAGGCCGGATTTCTTCCGCTGCAGCTTCCGAAGCTCGACGAAGCCTTGGCTTTGAAGATACCCTTGGCCGCCGGTAGGCCGCGCCGACATCCTTCTTAACCGTGCCTCCGAAGATGCCGCACTGAGATGAAGGTGGACACATGCATGCGGTACTCGGCCGCGCCCGCCAAAAGCACGTCGCCCGCCGAATCCAACGCGAGGTGTACGCGAAGTCGTCGGTCATTTCGCTGACGTAGTGCCACAGTCCGGCGCCCGTTGCTCCGTCGAATTTCGCGGTCAGTATGGCGTGCCCCGGTGGCGTCTCGATCCGTCAGGACGCGATCACGTGCCTGAGTCCGTCGACGCTCACCGAGCCGAACTCGTTTTTTCCGCCGCCGATCCCCGTGGCCAGAGCACGGCTCCAGTCGTGCCGTCGAGCTTCCAGACCGTAGCGTCGAGCTCCGCGGGAGTCGTGCTGCTGCGGCCCGCCCCGACCACGTCGAGGGCTCCGTCGAGTGCGACGGAATTGATCTCGTCGAAGACGTTGAGGCCCCCGTCCAGGTCGGTCCGCCACATTTCGAGCCCAATCGCGCCGTCGACGCGCACGAGGTCGAAGACTCCCCCAGGAATCTCGAATCGTCAGGCCTCCGCACTTGTGCCGACCGGCCAGTCACCCGCCTGCGAGGAGGCGGCCTTGGCGGACGCAGCGGTGCGAGTAGGGCCGCTCCTGGCGTTGATGGCGGGTCGTCACCAACGCCAGGGATTCGGTTCTACCCGGAGTGAGACAAGTGCCCTGGGAGCGAGCTAGGCCGAAGCCGAGCCGACCTGAACCTGGACCTTCTGCGGCTGGACCGGCTGCGCTTTGGGTAGCGTGATTCGCAGCACGCCGTCGCGCAGGTCGGCGCGAACGTTCGCCCGCTCGACGGTCTCGGGAATCGCGAACGTGCGGGCGTAGCCGCCTTCGCGGTATTGCCGGACCGCAGGGCGCAACTCCTCGTGCGTGACCGGCGTCCGTTCGGCTGTGAACTCGAGGCGGTTCTCCTCGATCGTCACGTCGATGGCATCCATGGCGACGCCCGGAACGTCCGCTGTGATGAAGAAGGCGTCGGGCGTCTCAGCGACATCGACTCGCGGGGCTCGTGTTCGTTGCAGTTTCGGTGCCTCGGCCGCCGGGGCTGCTTCGCGCGACGGAACTTCCTGTTGTGTGGTGGTCATCGTGTTTCCTCCGTTCTTCTGAATTCTTTGTGTGAAGCTGCCCTTACGCGGTGTGGACCGCGATTCGCTTCGGTCGATCGGCCTCGGCGCGCGGGAGGGTGACTTCGAGGACGCCGTTTTCGAACTTGGCGTCGACGTCGCTCGCCTCGACGCGGAAGGGGAGGCGAATGCTGCGAGAGAACTCGCCGGCGCCGCGTTCCTGTCGGTGCGTGACGACGTCCTCAGCCTTCTGGTCGGCGCTTCGTGCGCCCTTAATTGTGAGGGTGCTTTCGAGAACCGAGATGTCGACCTTGTCGGCGGGAACTCCGGGGAGTTCCGCACTCACGACGACCTGTTCGTCGCTCGCGAAGACGTTCATCGGCGGGAAGCCGGGCGTGTAGGAATCATTACCGCTGTGAAGGAAGCGGTCCATCTCGCTCTGAATGCGCGCGAAGTCGCGCCGGGGGCTCCGGGTAGGAGCGAAACCGTATCGTTGTGTCCGCATCATCGTGGGTTCCTCCTGTTTCTTGGGGTCTCGTTGCTGCCCCTTTGAGATAAGTACGACCGCGTGGCTGTCAACGGAGGTATGCGCGAAAGGCGGTCATTTGCAGGGCGGTTTGCGAGTTGCCTTTGGTTGTTATGCTCTGCGGCATGGCATCTCCGAGTCGTTCTTTTCATCCTCCGCAGCGCTCCCTCTTCGGACCGGGGCCGTCCGACGTCGACCCGCGTGTACTCGCCGCGATGGCGCGTCCGACGGTCGGTCATCTCGATCCTTCGTTCATCCTGATGATGGACGATTTGAAGTCGCTCCTTCGTTCCGCGTTTCGCACCGAGAACCCGATGACGCTTCCGTTGTCCGCGCCGGGGTCGGCCGGGATGGAGGCCTGCTTTGCGAACCTGATCGAGCCGGGCGATCGAGCGATCGTCTGCGTGAACGGCGTGTTCGGGATGCGGATGGTGGAGAATGTGGAGCGTGCGGGTGGCGTCGCCACAATCGTAGAAGACGAGTGGGGGCGCGCGGTCGACCCAGGGAAGCTCGAAGCGGCCCTTGCGCAGAATCCCGACACGAAGGTGGTCGCGTTCGTGCACGCTGAAACTTCGACCGGGGCACTCTCGGACGCCGAGACGCTCTGCCGAGTCGCTCGACAGAAAGAATGCTTGACGATTGTCGATGCGGTGACATCGCTCGCCGGTTCTCCGCTCGAAGTCGATGCGTGGGGCATCGATGCGGTCTACTCCGGGTCGCAAAAGTGTCTATCCTGTACGCCCGGGCTTTCCCCCGTGAGCTTCGGAGCCCGAGCGCTCGAGGCGACACGAAAACGACAGACCAAGCCGCACAGCTGGTTCTTGGATCTGAATCTTCTCGCCGGATACTGGGATGAAGGCGCGAAGCGAGCCTACCACCACACGGCGCCGATCAACCCACTCTATGGACTCCACGAGGCGCTCGTTCTCCTGGACGAAGAGGGTGTCGAGAATAGCTGGGCGCGACATGCGCGAAACCACCTTGGTCTTCGGGCCGGGCTCGAGGCGATGGGGCTGTCGTTCGTCGTTCCCGAGGCGGAGCGGCTGCCGCAACTGAACGCGGTCTCGATCCCGGACGGAGTCGACGACGCGGCCGTTCGGCGGATCCTTCTCGATGAGCACGGAATCGAGATCGGGGCCGGCCTGGGGGCGCTGGCGGGCAAGGTCTGGCGGATCGGGCTCATGGGAAGCTCCTCTCGGGCGGACAAGGTTCTGCGGCTCGTCTCGTCCCTGGACGCCGTTCTGGCAGGGCTCGGCGCGAAAATCCCCCGCGGCGCGGCGGTGGACGCGGCCCGCGCGGCACTCGCGTAGCGGCCCCGTCGACCGACTTCGAAGAGGGCGCTCGGGGTCGCGAGGAGCCGGTGGTGCAGGCTCGCTCGCGGGCCGTTACAACCAACAGAGGGCCCGCGGCCAGCGGGCGTCGTTTGCAGAACACCGAGGGAGAGGACCGGGAATGGATCTGACGAAACACGTGCCCAAGCGGGCAGTTCTTCCGAAGTTGAAGGCCACCACGAAGGTCGAGGTGCTTCGCGAGATGAGCGAAGCCCTGCTTTCGGGAAAGAACAAGCCTCTGCGCGGGTCCGTCCTGGAACAGGTCGTCAGCCGGGAGTCGCTCGAATCGACCGCCCTCGGGCACGGGATCGCTCTGCCGCATGCGCGCGTCCAAGGCCTGGACGATCTCATCTGCGCCATGGCGGTCAGCGAGAAGGGCGTGGATTTCCGAGCCGTCGATCACGGGAAGGTGCATCTGGTCTTCCTGATGCTGTACCCGCCGAACAAGCAGAGCGTCTATTTGAACTTCGTATCGGGTATCATCCGTGCTCTCCACGGCTCGGAGCGAGCAGAAGAGATCATCGAAGCCGACGACGTCGCCACGATGCTCGACATCCTTGGCAAGGGTGCCGGAGAGGTGATCGCGGCAGAGAAGGCCGCCGTGGGAAAGAAGGCCGGGATCGAGTCGCTGGATGCCGACGGGATTGCCGGAGCCGAGCTCTTCCTCCTCGCTCGACTCGAACTCTACGGCGACATGCTCGAGGGCGCGAAGAAGGGCAAGACCGAGCTCAAGCGTCGTCTCGAGGACATTCGCGCGCTCGTGAGTCGCCGGGTTCTGCAGCACTACGATCGCCTTCGGAAGCGAGGAAGCCCCGCGCTGGTCACGTTCGAAGGTGGTGTCTGTCAGGGGTGCTCGGTGAAGCTCCCGTCACAGCAGGCGCAGCGCATTCGCAAAGAGACGAAGACCGTGGCGACCTGCGGCCACTGTCACCGCTTCCTGTACCCGATCTAGCCGACCGGCTCGTTCTAGCCCTGCGCGCGAGCGGCGGCGGCGAGGGCGTAGATGTCTTCGCGCGTTCTGGGCTCGGCGCGTGCGTCCGGGTCCGGTCGCGCCGTGAGGACC